>NZ_JBEXCW010000021.1:0-114156 GCF_040605435.1 Streptomyces sp. NPDC005574 | reverse complement strand
TCTGTTTGTAGCTCTGCTCGATCCACGGCCGCAGGCCGTAGAGGCCGGTCGTAGCGGCAGGCGGGGGCCGGTCGTAGTGGCGCCCCCAGGCCGGTCGCAGCGGCAGGCGGGGGCCGGTCGTAGTGGCGCCCCCAAGGCCGGTCGCAGCGGCACGCGCGGGCCGGTCGCAGCGGCGCCCCAAGGCCGGTCGCAGCGGCACGCGCGGGCCGGTCGTAGCGGCGCCCCAAGGCCGGTCGCAGCGGCACGCGCGGGCCGGTCGTAGCGGTATGCCGACGCCCACCGCAGCGGCGCCTCAGCGGTCCGGAGTGGTTCCGCGAGTCCGCGCCGGGTCGGGCAGCAAGGTGGCTGTCCTGGCTGTCCCGGTTGTCCGCCGCGGGTGCGGCCCGGCCTCGCCGCTGACGCGGTGGCACGGCGGGCCCGGTGACGGCGCCGGCGTGCGGGCGCCGCGGCGCGGATCCGCGCCCCGGGTTCGCCCCTCGCCCGGCCGGCGTCTCAGCTGCACCACCACAGGAACCGGTTGCAGGTTTCCGACGGGGTCGGGTCGGGGGGCGGGGCGGCCGTCGTCGGGGTGGCCGAGGGGGTCGGGGTGGAGGCCGGGGCCGTCGTCTCGGGCGCCGGGGCGGACGCGGCCGGGCCCGTGCCCGTCGTCGCCGACTGCGAGCCCGTCGCGCCGGCGTCCGCGCTCGCCGAGTCCTCGGCCTTCGCCGACTTCGAGGCCGACGGGGACGCGGACGTGGACGGTGAGGCCGACTTCGACGCTCCGGCCGTGCCGCCGGGCCGGCCGCCGACCGGCCGCGCCGTCCCTCCGGCCTTCGGTGACGCCCCGCCGTCCGCCGACGCGTCCCCGGCCGCCGCGGGCGTCGGCGTCGAGCCCGGCGCGTCGAGGCCCAGTTCCGCCAGGCTCAGTCCGCCGGCCGCCAGCACGAAGCCGGCGGCGACCAGCAGGGTCCGGCGCCGCCGGCGCCGGTGCGCCGCCGCTTTGCGGTCGCGGCGGCCCGCGCCGCTGACGGTGTCCCGGTCGTCGTCGTCCGTACCGTCGTCGGCGTCCAGGCCCTCCACGGCGTGCTCCGCGAGCGCGACGCCCCCGGTGTCGCGGTGGTCCCTCCCCCGGCCGCGCGCCCGGCGGGCCGCCGCCCGACCGCCGCCCGGTTCGACCTCCGGCCCGCTGTCGTGCCGGCCCGCGTCGGCGCCCAGCCCGTCCGAGGCACCCGCGTGGGCGGCCTCCACCGGCTCACCGGGTTCGCTTCCGTACACACCGTCCCGGCAACCGGACGCCCCCGGGGAAGCGACGTCCCGCGCCGCGCCGGAAACCTCGTAGGCGCCGACCGCGCCATCCGGGCCGCCCGGCGCCCCGTACGGGCCGGCCGCGCCACCCTGACCGCCCGGCGTCTCGTACGCGGCAGGCATCTGGGCACCGCCGCCGTGACCGCCGTACGCGCCGTCGCCGTACTGACCGCCGTACCCGCCGCCGCCGGACGGCCCGGCGTACGCGCCCCCGTCGTACCCGCCCCCCGCCTCCCGGACCGGGCCCGGTCCGTGGTGGAGGTGGTCGACGGGCGCGCCGCATCCCGGGCAGGCGAGGGCGCCGTTGAGGTGCCGTCGGCACGGGTCGCAGTAGTCCATGTCGCGGGAAGACTAGATTCCGCGCCGGTCACGTTCCTAGGCACGGCTGTGAAAGTTGTGTGGGGAAGCTGCCGTACGGGCCGGAGATTCGGCGGTCGTGCCCCACTATTCCCCGCCATCGCACGGCATCCGGCGCCTATCGGCCGCCACCCTCCCGAGCCCGCCGAAACCCCTCCCGAAACCGCTTTCGAAAGACTTGCCGAAAGCGATATGCGTTCGACCCATTGACACCCCCCTCACACCGTCCTTACTGTCACGCCAGCATTTCGAACGTGTGACGAAATCTCGAACACACACAGACGAGTCGACGAAGCAGCGAGGGGCGACTGGCGTGCGCATCACCGGAATCAGCACACACGTGGTCGGGACGCCATGGCGCAACCTGACGTACGTACAGGTGCACACCGACGAGGGGATCACTGGAGTCGGCGAGACCCGGATGCTGGGTCACACCGACGCGCTGGTCGGCTACCTGCACGAGGCGCAGACCAACCACATTCTCGGCTCCGACCCGTTCGCTGTCGAGGACCTCGCGCGGCGGATGAAGTACGGCGACTACGGGCGGGCCGGCGAGATCGTCATGTCCGGCATCGCCGTCATCGAGATGGCCTGCTGGGACATCAAGGGCAAGGCCCTCGGCGTGCCCGTGTGGCAGCTCCTCGGCGGCAAGGTGACCGACAAGGTCAAGGCGTACGCCAACGGCTGGTACACCACCGAGCGGACCCCGGAGGCGTACCACAAGGCCGCCCAGGGCGTGATGGAGCGCGGGTACCGGGCGCTCAAGATCGACCCCTTCGGCACCGGGCACTTCGAGCTCGACCACAAGCAGAGCCTCTACGCCGTGTCGCTGATCGAGGCGGTGCGCGACGCGATCGGGCCCGACGCCGAGCTGATGCTGGAGATGCACGGCCGCTTCTCCCCCGCCACCGCCATCCGGCTGGCGCACGAGCTCGCGCCGTTCAAGCCGGCCTGGCTGGAGGAGCCGTGCCCGCCGGAGAACCTGAAGGCGCTGGAGAAGGTCGCCGCCAAGGTCGACATCCCGGTCGCCACCGGTGAGCGGATCCACGACCGCATCGAGTTCCGCGAGCTCTTCGAGAGCCAGGCCGTGGACATCATCCAGCCGGACGTCGGTCACATCGGCGGCATCTGGGAGACCCGCAAGCTGGCCGCGACCGCCGAGACGCACTACGTGCTGGTGGCCCCGCACAACGTCGGTGGGCCGGTCCTGACCTCCGCGTCCCTCCAGGTCGGCTTCACCAGCCCGAACTTCAAGATCCTTGAGCACTTCAACGACTTCGCGGACGCGGAGATCAAGAAGGTCGTCAAGGGCGCCCCGGAGGTCGACCCGGAGGACGGCTGCTTCCACCTGTCCGACGCTCCCGGGCTCGGCGTGGAGCTCGACGTCGACGCGGCCGCGGAGTTCCCGCAGCAGCAGGCCCGGTTCGACCTGTGGGCCGAGGGCTGGGAGCAGCGCAGGCCGAAGGGCGCCCGGCAGTGAGCACCGCCGTCGTCGTGGAGGCGCCCGGGGAACACCGGCTGGCGGCGCACACGCCCCGCGAGCCGGCCGCGGGCGAGGCGCTCGTACGGGTGCACGCGGTGGGGATCTGCGGCAGCGACCGCGAGGTCTACCAGGGCAACCGGCCCGAGGGGTACGTCCGTTACCCCCTGACTCCGGGCCACGAGTGGTCCGGGACCGTGACGGCCGTCGGGGCGGGCGTGCCCGACTCGCTCGTCGGGCGCAAGGTCGTCGGCGAGGGCTTCCGCAACTGCCAGGTGTGCGACCGCTGCCACGCGGGCGAGACCACCCTGTGCTCGGCGGGGTACGAGGAGACCGGGTTCACCCAGCCGGGTGCGATGGCGACCACGCTCACCCTGCCGGCCCGGCTGCTGCACGTCCTGCCGGACGACGCCGACCTGACGGCGGCCGCTCTGCTGGAGCCCGCCGCCTGCGTCGCCGCCGCGGCGCTCAAGGTGAACGCCCGGCCCGGTGAGCGGGTCGCGGTCGTCGGCACCGGAACGCTCGGGATGTTCGCCGTGCAGTTCCTGAAGGCCGGCTCCCCCGCCGGACTGCTGGTCGTCGGCACCCGGCCGGACCGGGAGGAACTGTCGAAGCGGTTCGGGGCCACGGACTTCCGCACCAGGGACCAGGATCTCCCCGCCGACTTCGACGTCGTCGTCGAGACCGCCGGGTCCGCGTCCGCCGCGCGCACCGCCGCCTCCCTGCTCAGGCGCGGCGGACGCCTGGTCCTGACGGGCATCCCGGCGCCGGGCGCCGAGGGCCTGGACCCGACGGACCTGGTGGTACGGCAGCTGGAGGTGCACACCGTCTTCGGGGCACCGCCGGACGCCTGGGCGCACACGGTGCGGGTGTTCGGCGCCGGGTTGCTCGATCCGCTGCCCCTGGTCACGCACGAACTGCCGTTGGACGGGTTCCCGCGCGCCATCGAGCTGGTGGGGTCCGGCGATCCGAAGGTCGGCAAGGTGCTGCTCCGGCCGTAGGAAGCCCCCAGTCGTACGCCGGTACGGGGGCGACCTGACGGCCTCCGTGCCGGCGTACACCCACGTTTTCCATGCTCCGAGCCGCGAACTTTGTCCGAAATACCGAACCAGAAGGACAGCTTGTGACCGACGCTTCCGCCACGGCAGCCCGCCGGCCCGGCGAGCAGGCCCTCACCGCCCTCGGCCTGGGCGCGCCCGCCCTCGATCCCGCCGACGCCTCGCCGCACTCCTTCCCCGGCGGCGGCCGCTGGCGCACCGAGATCCCCTCGTGCGAGGGTCCCGAAGCGCTGGCCGTGATCCTCAAGGAGTCCTCCCGCCTCGACGTGCCGATCCACCGGATCAGCCAGGGCAGCGGGGTGTGGATGCTCAGCGACGCCGAGATCACCGAGATGGTCGAGGCGACCGCCGAACGTGACATCGAGCTCTGCCTGTTCACCGGTCCGCGCGGCACGTGGGACATCGGCGGCTCGACGCGTACCGACTCACGCGGCGGGGGGCTCCGGGCCCGCGGCCACGACGCCGTCGCCGGATGTGTCGAAGACGCCGTGCGGGCCACGGAGTTGGGCGTCAAGTGCCTGCTCGTGGCCGACGAGGGCGTGTTGTGGACCCTGCACCGGGCGCGGGTCGCCGGGATCATCCCCGCCGACACGACCCTGAAGGTGTCCGCGCTGATCGGACCGGTCAACCCGGCGGCGTACGCGGTCTTCGAGCGGCTCGGCGCCGACTCGGTCAACGTGCCCAGCGACCTGACGCTGGATCACCTCACCGAGATAAGACGGCAGTCGGCCGCCCCCATGGACATGTACATCGAGGCCCCCGACGACCTCGGCGGCTACATCCGGATGTACGAGGTCGCCGAGCTGATCCGGCGCGGCGCACCGCTGTACCTGAAGTTCGGCCTGTCCAAGGCACCCGCGATCTACCCGTACGGACACCATCTGCGGGACGTCACCCTGGCCACCGCCAAGGAGCGGGTGCGGCGCGGACGACTGGCCCTCGATCTGCTCCAACGGCACGGCGCCGATGCCGACATGGCGCCGCTCGGCACCCGGCTGCCCGGCGAACTGAACAGGTTCGACGCCGGGTCATAACGTTCCGGAAACCTTGCTTCACAGAAGACGACACACCCGCGCACAATCCAACACACCGCTCCTCGGTCTTTCCCGCTTCACCCTCACCGGTGACCGCACATCGCGAGACCGAGCCCTGCACACACATCAAGGATGATGATCATGCGTAACCGCAGAGCCGCCCTCGCCGCGATAGCCGGAGCAGCCTCCCTCGCCCTCACCCTGTCCGCCTGCGGCCAGAGCGGCGAAGGCGGCAGCAACGAGAAGAAGGGCGACGCCAAGGGCGGCACGATCGGCATCGCGATGCCGACCAAGTCCTCCGAGCGCTGGATCACCGACGGCGCCAACGTCGAGAAGGACCTGAAGGCCAAGGGCTACAAGACCAGCCTGGTCTTCGGCGAGGACGACCCCGACCAGCAGGTCAACCAGATCGAGAACCTGATCACGCAGGGCGTCAAGGCGCTGATCGTCGCCGCGATCGACAACAAGTCCCTGGGCAACGTGCTCCAGCAGGCCGCCGACGCCAACATCCCGGTCATCTCCTACGACCGTCTCATCCTCGGCACCAAGAACGTCGACTACTACGCGTCCTTCGACAACGAGAAGGTCGGCCAGCTCCAGGCCAACTACATCGTCGACAAGCTCGGTCTCGCCTCCGGCAAGGGCCCCTTCAACATCGAGCTGTTCGCCGGCTCCAACGACGACAACAACACCAAGTACTTCTTCAACGGCGCGATGAGTGTCCTGCAGCCGTACATCGACAAGAAGAAGCTGGTCGTCCGCTCCGGCCAGACCGGCCTCACCCAGGTGACCACCCTGCGCTGGGACGGCGCCACCGCGCAGAAGCGCATGGACGACATCCTCACCAAGTCGTACAAGAGCGAGAAGGTCGACGCGGTGCTCTCGCCGTACGACGGCATCTCGATCGGCATCCTGTCGGCGCTGAAGTCGGACGACTACGGCTCCAAGAGCAAGCCGCTGCCGGTCCTCACCGGCCAGGACGCCGAGCTCGCCTCGGTGAAGTCGATCATCGCCGGTGACCAGACGCAGACCGTCTACAAGGACCTGCGCAAGCTCGCCGAGGTCGCCACGACCATGGTCGACGACGTGCTCAACGGCAAGAAGCCGGAGACCAACGACACCAAGTCCTACGACAACGGCACCAAGGTCGTTCCCGCCTACCTGCTGCAGCCGGTGAGCGTCGACAAGTCCAACTACCAGAAGGTGCTCGTGGACGGCGGCTACTACACGGCTGACCAGCTCAAGTAACCGCCGAACCCCAAGGATTGGAAGGCACGACCATGGCGGGACCCGTCCTGGAAATGCGCTCGATCGTCAAGACCTTTCCCGGTGTCAAAGCGCTCTCGGACGTCACACTGACCGTCCGTCAGGGCGAGGTCCACGCCATCTGCGGCGAGAACGGCGCCGGGAAGTCCACCTTGATGAAGGTGCTCTCCGGCGTCCATCCGCACGGCAGTTACGAAGGGGAGATCCTCTTCGACTCGCAGACCTGCCAGTTCAAGGACATCCGGGCGAGCGAGCAACGCGGCATCGTCATCATCCACCAGGAACTGGCCCTGGTGCCGTTCCTGTCGCTCGCGGAGAACATCTTCCTGGGCAACGAGCACGCCACGCGCGGGCTCATCAACTGGAACGACACGCTCAGGCACGCCAGCGAACTGCTGCGCCGGGTCGGTCTCGAGGACCACCCGGAGACCCGCGTCGCCGACATCGGCGTGGGCAAGCAGCAGCTCGTGGAGATCGCGAAGGCGCTGTCGAAGAAGGTGAAGCTCCTCATCCTGGACGAGCCGACGGCCGCCCTGAACGACGAGGACAGCGGCAAACTCCTCAATCTCATCCTGGAGTTGAAGAAGCAGGGCATCACCTCGATCATCATCTCCCACAAGCTGAACGAGATCCGCAGGGTCGCCGACTCGGTGACGATCCTGCGCGACGGGCGCTCCATCGAGACGCTCGACGTGAAGGCGCCGGAGACCACCGAGGACCGGATCATCAGCGGCATGGTCGGCCGCGACCTCGACCACCGCTTCCCCGAGCGCACCCCGCACGAGGCGGAGGTGGGCGCGGCCCCGGCGCTGGAGATCCGCAACTGGACCGTGCACCACCCGATCGACCAGCAGCGCAAGGTGGCCGACGACGTGTCGATCTCCGTGCGGCGCGGGGAGATCGTCGGTATCGCGGGCCTCATGGGCGCCGGCCGCACCGAACTGGCCATGAGCGTCTTCGGGCGCTCCTACGGCCGGTACGCGGGCGGCACGGTCCTCAAGGACGGCAAGGAGATCCGTACGAAGACCGTCCCCGAGGCGATCAAGCACGGCATCGCGTACGTCACCGAGGACCGCAAGCACTACGGCCTCAACCTCATCGACACCATCAACCGCAACATCTCGCTGACCTCCCTGAACAAGGTCTCCAAGCGCGGTGTGGTCGACGAGCACGAGGAGCGGCAGGTCGCCGAGCGGTTCCGCACGTCCATGAACATCAAGGCGCCGACCGTCTTCGAGCCGGCGGGCAAGCTGTCCGGCGGCAACCAGCAGAAGGTCGTCCTCAGCAAGTGGATCTACGCCGGACCAGACGTGCTGATCCTGGACGAGCCGACGCGCGGCATCGACGTCGGCGCCAAGTTCGAGATCTACACGGTCATCGACAAGCTGGCCGCCGAGGGCAAGGCGGTCGTCTTCATCTCCTCCGAGCTGCCGGAGCTGCTCGGCATGTGCGACCGCATCTACACGATGGCCGCGGGGCGGCTGACCGGTGAGTTCTCACGTGCCGAGGCCTCGCAGGAATCGCTGATGCGTCAGATGACGAAGGACAAAGAGGTAACCCGATGAGCACGGATGTGACCGCCAAGACCCCGGCCCCGGCGCCGCCCGGGAAGTCCGGCGGCTCGACCGCGGGCGGCGGACTGCTGCAACTGATGCTGGACGGCCTGCGCCGCAACATGCGCCAGTACGGCATGCTGATCGCCCTCGGCCTGATCGTCGCCCTGTTCGCGGTGTGGACCGACGGCGACCTGCTGCTGCCGCGCAACGTCTCCAACCTGGTGCTGCAGAACAGCTACATCCTGATCCTCGCGATCGGCATGATGCTGGTGATCATCGCGGGCCACATCGACCTGTCGGTCGGCTCGCTCACCGCGTTCATCGGCGCGTTCGCCGCCGTACTGACGGTTCAGCACGACGTGGCATGGCCGATCGCCCTGGTCCTGAGCCTGCTGGTGGGCGCGGTGGCGGGGTCGGTGCAGGGATTCCTCATCGCGTATCTGGGCATACCATCGTTCATCGTCACCCTGGCCGGCATGCTGCTCTTCCGCGGTATGACGGAGATCCTGCTGGAGGGCCAGACCCTCGGCCCGTTCCCCGACGGACTGCAGAAGATGGGCAACGGCTTCCTGCCGGCGACCGGCCCGGACACCAACTACCACAACATCACGCTGCTGCTGGGCCTCGCCCTGATCGTGTTCGCGGTGCTCCAGGAGGTCCGCGACCGCAAGCGCCAGCAGGAGTTCTCGCTGGTGGTGCTGCCGAAGAACATCTTCCTGCTGAAGCTCGTCGCCATCGTCGCCGCGATCCTCGTCGTCACGATGCTGCTCGCCAGCTACAAGGGCGCGCCGATCGTGCTGCTCATCCTCGGCGTGCTGGTGGTCGGCTACGGCTACGTCATGCGCAACGCCGTCTTCGGTCGGCACATCTACGCGATCGGCGGCAACCTGCCGGCGGCGAAGCTGTCCGGCGTCAAGGACAAGAAGGTCACCTTCTTCGTCTTCCTGAACATGGGCGTGCTCGCGGCCCTGGCGGGTCTGGTGGTCGCAGCCCGCCTGAACGCGGCCTCACCGAAGGCGGGCCTGAGCTTCGAACTCGAGGCCATCGCCTCGTCGTTCATCGGTGGCGCGTCCATGAGCGGCGGTGTGGGTACCGTCCTCGGCGCGATCATCGGTGGTCTCGTCCTCGGTGTGCTGAACAACGGCATGAACCTCCTCAGTGTCGGCACCGACTGGCAACAGGTCATCAAGGGCCTGGCCCTGTTGGCGGCGGTCGGCTTCGACGTGTGGAACAAGCGCAAGTCCGGTTCGTAAGTCAGCTCGGGGCCCCGCCGGACGGCGGGGCCCCTCCATACGAGCCCCCAGAAAAGGGAGAGCCGCACATGGAACTGAACAGACGTACGGTCATCGCGGGCGCCGCGGCAGCGGGAGTCGCCGCGACCGCGCTCGGCGGCACGGCACACGCCGCGAACGGCGGTGCGCCGAGGAAGTCGCTCTTCGGCAAGCTCGCCGACGGCACGAAGGTCTACCGCTGGTCACTGGCCAACGGCGGCACCAGGCTCAAGGTCCTGTCCTACGGCGGCATCGTCCAGTCCCTGGAGATCCCCGACCGGCACGGCCGGTACAAGAACGTGTCGCTGGGCTTCGACAACATCGAGGACTACGTCGCGAAGACCCCGTACTTCGGCGCGCTGATCGGCCGTTACGGCAACCGCATCGCGAAGGGGCAGTTCACCCTCGACGGCAAGAGCTACCAGCTCTCCGTCAACGACGGCGTGAACAGCCTGCACGGCGGCGCCAAGGGCTTCGACAAGCACGTCTGGGACGTCGAGCCGTTCACCAAGGGCTCCGACGTCGGCCTGCACCTGCACTACACGAGCGTCGACGGGGAGATGGGCTACCCGGGCACGCTCAAGGTGAGGGTGACATACACCCTGACCCGGCACGGCGACTGGCGCATCGACTACGCGGCCACCACCGACAAGGCCACGGTCGTCAACCTCACCAGCCACGTCTACTGGAACCTGGCCGGCGAGGGCAGCGGCTCGATCTACGACCACGAGCTGAAGATCGCCGCCGCCCGCTACACGCCCGTCGACTCGGGGCTGATCCCCACCGGCGAGCTGGCGAAGGTCGCGGGCACCCCGTTCGACTTCCGGCACACCAAGTCGGTCGGCGAGGACATCCGGGTCGCGAACCAGCAGCTGCTCTACGGCAAGGGCATCGACCACAACTGGGTCCTCGACAAGGGCATCACCGGCAAGCCCGAGCACGTCGCGACCCTGCGTGACCCGTCCTCCGGCCGCACCCTGAAGATAGCCACCACGGAGCCCGGACTGCAGTTCTACTCCGGCAACTTCCTCGACGGCACACTCGTCGGCACCGGCGGCCACATCTACCGCCAGGGCGACGCCCTCTGCCTGGAGACGCAGCACTTCCCGGACTCGCCGAACCACCCGTCGTTCCCGTCGACGGTGCTGCGGCCGGGCCAGACGTACCGGACGACGACGGTGCACACGTTCGGCGCGTAGCGCTCCGCCGGGGGTGGGGGAACCGCGGGCCCGTTGGGGCGGTTGCGCCGTTCCCCCACCCCTGCTCACGTGCGCGGCGCGGTTTCGTCGTGGCTGGTCGCGCCGTTCCCCGCGCCCCTCTGGAGCGCCCCTCGGGGCGCTCCAGAGGCGTCTTACGGGGCGCCGGGAGAGAGCGGACGGGGAAGTGGAGTAAGGGGTTCCGAAACTCACACCACTTTCACACGGGTTGAACGGCGCCACAGCCGCCTCCGTATCTAAGAGCGGCCCGTGCTCCCCCGCACGGGCCACCCAGACGACGGGCCCGGTCGTCCCCACCGGGCCCGCCCCCTACGGAGGCTCCAATTGGCTGACAACGTCACCTCGCTGTTTCGCAGCACAGCGGCGCACAGCCCGTCTATGGCGGCGCTGACGCGTGAAGGCGACGGGTCCGGCCCGGTGGACTTCTGCATCCCCTGCAACCCCTACTTCCCCACCCCCGCCATGTTCGACGAGATGTCGGCCAGGCTGCGGGACATCATCACGTACTACCCGAGCGGCGCCGACACGATCACGGCCGAGCTGTGCAACCTGCTCCAACTGCCCCCGCAGTGCGTGGCGATGGGCAACGGCTCCACGGAGCTGATCACCTGGATCGACCACCTGCTGGTGCGCGAGTCCCTCGCCGTCCCCGTCCCCACCTTCGGCCGCTGGACCGACCAGCCCATGGAGACCGGCAAACGGGTCGACATGTTCCCGCTCCAGGAGTCCGGCGGGTTCGCGCTCGACCTCGCGCAGTACGCCGACTTCATCCGCGCCCGCGGCACCCGCGTCGCCGTCATCTGCAACCCGAACAACCCCGACGGCGGCTTCCTGCACAAGCAGGCCCTCGTGCAGTTCATGGACGCGATGGCCGACCTGGACCTGATCGTCATCGACGAGTCGTTCCTGGAGTTCGCGGACGCCGAGGTCGAACCGAGCGTCGTGCAGGAGGCGATGCTGCGGCCCAACGTCATCGTGCTGCGCAGCCTCGGCAAGAACTTCGGTCTGCACGGCATCCGGTTCGGCTATCTCGTCGCCAACCCCTCCCTCGCGGGCCGGGTCCGCTCCATGCTGCCGAAGTGGAACCTCAACTCCTTCGCGGAGTATGTGGTGTTCATGCTCCGGGAGCACGGCGCCGAGTACGCGCAGAGCCTGCACCAGGTGCGCCGCGACCGCCTGGACATGGCGAGCCAGCTGTCCTCTCTGCCCGGTCTGACGGTCTATCCGTCGCAGGGCAACTTCCTCTTCGTCCGCCTCCCCGTGGGCGCGGAGGGCACCGTGGTCCGCGACCGGCTGCTCACCGAGCACCGCATCCTGGTCCGCGAGTGCGGCAACAAGATCGGCTCGTCCAGCCGCTTCCTGAGACTCGTGGTGCGTCCCCAGGTGGACGTCCGTCGCCTGGTGTCCGGCCTGGAACAGGTGCTCTACGGGACCAGGAGGGGAGCCGCCGTGCCCGAGCCGGCTACAGGGACCAGCTACAGCTCGGGTACGGCGGCCGTCGACCGGCTCGTCAGCGCCACCAACGGGGCCGGGATGCACGACCTCGCCGCCCAGGCCGTCGGAGCGGCACCCGGCATGCCGGGCCTGGCACCCGCGCCGGCCGCGGCCCCCCTGCCGGCGGCGGCGCAGATGTCGCAGCTCGCGATGATGGCCCAGATGGCGCAGAGCCAGCCGGGCCGGATCCCGCAGCCGGGACAGACGGGTGGGGCAGGCATGCCGATGCCGGCGCCGGCCGTGATCCAGCAGGCCCCCCAGCCCCAGCCCATCGGCTACCCCGCCCCCGCACCGATGCCGGCCCAGATGCCGCAGACCCAGATGCCGCAGACCCAGATGCCGCAGACCGTGATGCCGCAGACCCGGATGCCCACGCCGCCGCCCATGCAGATGCCGGCCCCGCCGCCGCAGATGCCGGCCCCGGCTCCCGTCGCCGCGCCGATACCGGCCGCGGCCGCGGCCGCGATGACCGGGCCGACCCCGCCCGGGGTCCCCGCACGCGGGGGTCTCACGGCAGCCCAGGTACGCGGGACCACCGGTCCTCCCGGAGCCCCGGGCAACCTGGCCCCGGCCCCGGCGACCGGCTGGCCCAACGCGCAGAACTGGCCCAACGCGGCAGGCATGGGCCAGGCAGGCTGACCGGGGCACCACCCCGGCACCCCGGGCACGACCCGAGCACCCCGGCACCCCGGCACCCGACCGGAACGGCAAGACAGACGCCGGGGCGGCGACCGGCGACCGGCGACCGGGTGACGCCCAACGGCGAAGGACGAACGGCAGCGTCGAGCGGCGACGGGTGACCGGCAAGCCCCGAGCCGCGAACGGCTGAAGCCGGCCGGGGACCGGCTGAAGCCCCAGCGGGCAGAACGCCGACCGGCGACCGCCTGCCGCCCAGCGGCAAACGCCGGGGCGGCGAACGGCGGTGCGCCGCTCGCCGCCCGGGCCGGTTACGCACCGGCACCCACTGGCCGGATCCGGCCAGGTCACAGGCCGCCGTACCCTCGACCGCCGACGCGCTTCGGAACCCGCCCGCACACGCGACTCCGGCCCCGCCGCACACACGGATCGCGGCCCGCCCGCACACGCGACTCCGGCCCCGCACACACGGATCGCGGCCCGCCCGCACACGCGACTCCGGCCCCGCACACACGCGGCACGCGGCACGGAGCAGCGGCCCGGCACGCGGCCGGAGCCGCGACCCCGTTCACGCTCGGAGCGGGGCCCCGTTCACGCCTCGGCGACCGTCGGCTCCGCGCCGAACTCCTTGTTCAGCCGGTCGGACCAGTCCGCGTCCGCGAGGCCCGCGCCGACGAGGACGTCCCGCCAGTCCTCCCTGGCCGACTGCACCGCGTCGAGGAGCCGGTCCACGCGGCCCCTTCCGCACAGGAGCGTGGCGGCGGCGATCCGTTCCTTGTCCTCTCTGTCCCCTCTGTCGTTCAGGTGCGTGACGAGCTGGGCGAGCAGTGCCTCGACCACCTGTCCGTCCCGTTCGGGGTAGTCCTCGGAGATCCGTCGTCTGACGCGTGCGGTCAGCCCCATCCACATCCCTCCACAGCTCTAGGGCTCGCCACGCTACCCCGCGCCCGCCGCCAGACCCGGGAACCACCGGCCGGTCGCGGTGGCGGTCGCCGCCCACGCCCGGACGGTCGCGTGAGACTGTCCTCCGCTCGACTTGACGTTCTGTCACTTTGCCCAACTGACAGCTGACCGACAGCATCCGTTCCTAAGGTGCCGTGTTCATGACAGACACCACAGGATCGACCCCGATCGGGCGCCGCGCCGTGCTGATCGCCACCGGCGCCACCGCCGCCGCCCTGGCCGTCGGCGCCGCCGCGCCCGAGGCCCCCGCCGCCGAGGCGGCACCCGCCGCGGCCGCCGCCGTCTGCACCCTCACGAAGGAGATGACCGAAGGCCCCTACTATCTCGACGGCCAGTACGTCCGCGCCGACGTCACCGAAGGCAAACCGGGCGCCCCGCTCAAGCTGACCCTCACGGTCGTCGACGACGACACCTGTGTCCCGCTGGGCAACGCGCTCGTGGAGATCTGGCACTGCGACGCGCTCGGCGAGTACTCCGGCTTCGTCGGCGACAACGGCCACAGCGAACCCGACGACGGCACCTTCCTGCGCGGCGGCGTGCTGACCGACTCCACCGGCGTCGCGAGCATCACCACGGTCTACCCCGGCTGGTACCGCGGCCGCTGCGTGCACATCCACGTCAAGGTGCACACGAACGTCACCCTGACCTCGGACGGCTCGTTCACCGGCGGCCAGGAACTGCACACCGGACAGCTCTTCTTCAACGAGTCGGTCACCGCCAGGATCGCCGCGCTGTCGCCGTACTCCACCAACAGGGTCACGCGTACCACGCTCGCCCAGGACGGCATCTACGACGAGGGCGGCGCCGCCTCCGGCCTGCTCACCCTCACCGCCCTGGGCAGCTCGGCCTCCTCGGGCTACGCGGGCACGCTCACCCTGGGCGTGGAGCGGAGCTGAACGAGGTCCCGGGAGGCCGCCCGTCGCGGGGGGGCTCCCGGGACCGCGGCCGTCAGGACTCCGGGCACTCCTTCCACGCCATGTGGTAGATGGTGCTGATGTCCCCGTCGGTCGAGTCCATCGTCATGAAGCTGACCTTGCCGGGCGACTGGCTGCCCGCGGTCACCCGCAGCTCGGTGTTGATGTTGAAGTTGCGCTGGACCCCGCAGGGGGCCCAGACCAGCTGGGCCCAGTCCGTGGTGTCGGTGGCCTGCCAGTTGTCGTTGTAGGGGCCGTTGAACGGGTGGGTCTTGGCCGCCGTGTTCGAGGAGCCCTGGAAGTAGTACGAGGCTCTCTGGGTGCCGTTGGCACCGGACTGGAGCGCGGCGAAGCCACGGTAGTCGGCGCTGGCGATGGCGTAGGTGAAGCCCTGTGGGACGTGGACGATCAGGTTGAGCTGGCAGTTCTTGCGGAACGCCGTGGGGTCGGAGCCACCGCCGGCCTGGGCCAGGTAGTCGCTGTAGGTCACGGTGAAGGCGGTGTTGTCCTCGGAGACGGCGATCGCCGCGGTGCCCTGCGGACAGCCGGAGCCGTTCACCGTGGCGACCTTGATGACGATCTTGTCCGGGGGCGGGTCGTCGAACCCGCCCGACGGGTTGTGCGCGGGGAGCGCGGTGGTGAGAAGAGCGGCGATCGCTCCGCTCAGCAGGAGTCCACCGGTCATGGTCTCTCCTAGTGGGTTGGGGGGTGGCTGTGCCCCCGCCCTCTGGAGAACCTGTGAGGATTCTGTGAAGTGGGGGGCGATCGCAGCGTAGGGAGCCACGGCCGGGACGGGCAGGGCGAACTCCGGCCATTCACAGACGCTTATTTCACAGCCCGCGCACTGCTCGCGAACTTGGTTGAAAGCAGCGGGCATTGGCGGGCGCAGCCGCGGATCGTTCACAGCCGCACACCGCGCGGGCGTCGGCAGTGGCCCGCTCGCCCGACGCGGGACCGGAATCGTCCGGCACCGTCGACGGCGCGTCCGGCGGTGTCACCGGCGCGGGCGGCGGCTCGACGTGAGGATCGTCACGGGTTCTCCCACGCGGCCGGCTCGGCGGCCGGCCGCCGTACCGGCTCGGGCAGGGCGTCCGCCGCGATGTCGGCGACCGTGACACCCCGCACGGCGAGCTCCGGCACCGCTCGTACCGCGTAGTCAGCCTGTGCAGAGATCCTCATATGAACATTGTGAGGCGTGCGGGTGTGCACAATGTCCCAACCCGACATTGACCCCACCCGCCCCTCGCGGCGCAGCGAACGGACCGGCACAACAGGAGGCGCTCCCTTGGAGCTCAGCAGACGTACATTCAGCGCCCTCGCCGGCACCACGGCGCTCGGGCTGGCGCTGGGCGGCAGCGGCACCGGGGCGACCAGCGCCTACGCGACGCACACCGTGCCGACCGGTCCGGCGCCGGGCGCGCCGAGCGCCGACGGCCGGGAGCACACGGTGGGCTTCGACCGCTACTCGCTGCTGGTGGACGAGAAGCGCCTGGTCCTGTGGTCGGGCGAGATGCACCCGTTCCGGCTGCCGAGCCCGTCGCTGTGGCGGGACGTGCTGCAGAAGATGCGCGCCCACGGCTACAACGCGGTCAGTGTCCAGGTGGCCTGGAACTACCACTCCCCCGCGCCCGGCGTGTACGACTTCACCGGTGTCCGCGACCTCGACCTGTTCCTGCGCACGGCTGCCGAGACCGGTCTCTACGTGGTGTTGCGCCCGGGCCCGTACATCGGCGCGGACGTCGACGCCGGCGGCTTCCCCGGCTGGCTGACGGCCACCGCCGGCAGGGCCCGGTCGACGGACCCGGCGTACCTGCGGCACGCGGACGAGTGGCTGACGAAGGTCAACGCCATCGCCGTACGGCACCTGTTCACCGCGGGCCGGGGCACGGTCCTGCTCTACCAGATCGAGAACGAGTACGACGCCGCCGGCACGGGCGCGGCCGGACGCGAGCACATGGCCCATCTGTACCGCAAGGTGCGGGCCGACGGCATCGACGTACCGCTGTTCCACAACGACGGTGGCCGCGACGGGTCCTGGGCGCCCGGGTCCTTCGACACCGGTGGTGAGAAGGGGCGTTGGCTGTACGCCTTCGACGCCGACCCCTCGCCGGCCCGGGCGCCTTCCGACTGGGGGAACCTGAAGGCCCGCGGGGCGAGTGCCGGCGCCAGGACACCCGGTTTCCTCGCGGAGTTCGCCGGGGGCGCCGTCGACGGCTGGGGTGGGGCCGGGCTGCGGGGCAAGGGGTACGCGGAGGCGCGGCGGACCCGGGACGCGGCGTACGAGCGGCGTTCGCACCTCACCAACCTCGCCGACGGCATCACGCTGCACAACGTCTACATGACCTTCGGCGGCACCTCGTGGGGCTGGCTGCCCGCGCCGGTCGCCTACACGTCGTACGACTACGGGGCGGCCTTCGACGAGGGCCGCAACCAGACGCCGAAGCTCGCCCCCATGCACCAGCTCGGGCATCTGCTCCAGCGGGTGCCGGACTTCGCGAAGCTGGACCGGGCGCCGCGGGTCCGGGCGGCGGACCCCCGGCTCAGCGTCCACCACCTGGTCAACCCCGACACGGACGCCCATGTCTACGTCGTGCGCAACGACTCGGCGGAGCCGGTGTCCTCGGCGCTGCCCGAGGCGGGGATCGAGGTGCCGGTGACCGTCCCGGCCCGGGACGCCCGGCTGCTCACCACCCATCTGTCCTTCGGGGACCGGACGTTCCACTACGCCACCGTCGAGCCGATGATGTTCCTGCGCGCCGGGCGGCAGGACATCGCGGTGTTCACCGGACGGCACGGCGAGATGGCGCAGATCGTGCTGGAGTGCCCGGACGAGCCGACGCCCGCGCGGCTCGACGCGGAGGTCGCCTGGGTCTACGACCGGGGCCTGCTGCGCATCACCGCGCCGCTCGGAGTCGGCGGACTGAGCCGCATCCTGGTCGACGGGGGCGGCTCCGACCGGCAGTTGCTGATCCTGCTCGCCGACGACGCCACCGCGGTCCGCCTGTGGCCCTACGACACCCCGTCCGGCTCGGTGCTGGTGTACGGCCCCTCACTCGTGCGCGAGGTCGCCCTGGAGGACTCCACGGTCCACCTCACCGGCGACACCACCGCGGCGACCGGCATCGAGGTCTGGGGGCCGCGCGGGATCGACCGGGTCACCTGGAACGAGCGCGTACTGGGCACCCGGATCAGCGCCTCCAGCAGTCTGCTGAGCCTGCAACTGCTGCCCGGCGTCGCGCCGGTGACCCTGCCACCGCTGTCCGGCGGCTGGCGGCGGCGGACGGAGAACCCGGAGTCGGCGCCCGGCTTCGACGACTCGGGCTGGAAGGCGGCCGACCGGAAGGTGTCGTACAGCACGACACCCGTGCCGAAGGGGCAGCCCGTCCTGTTCGCGGACGACTACGGCTTCCACTACGGCGACGTCTGGTACCGGGGACGCCTGACCGCCGGCACGACGGGCCTGGAGTCCGTGTCGCTCGCCTACAGCACGGGCACGCAGGGCCTGCTCATGGCGTGGCTGGACGGGAAGCCGCTGGGCACCCACCGCATGCCGGTGCCGGACGGCGGAACGCTGCGGCAGGGCACGTGGACGGCGAAGGCCACCTTCGCCGTGCCGGAGCAGGTCCGGGAGAAGCTGGACGGGGAGGCGTCGGACGGATCGCACGTCCTGTCCGTGCTGGTGCGCCGGATGCAGCACGACCAGGACGGCGAGGCGCTCGACACCCACAAGGCGGCCCGCGGGCTGACGGCGGTCACCTTCAAGGGGGCCTCGCCGAAGGTGAGTTGGCGCCTGCAGGGGGAGGCGGCCACCGACCCGGTGCGCGGACCGCAGAACAACGGCGGGCTGTACGGGGAGCGGGAGGGCTGGCATCTGCCGGGGTACGGCGACAGCGACTGGGAGTCCGTCGCGCTGCCGCGCTCCGGGAGCCGGCAGGGCGTGACCTGGTACCGGACGACGTTCCGGCTGGCCGTGGACGCGGGCATCGACGCCTCGGTCGGGCTCACCCTCACCGACGACCCGGACCGCGCCTACCGGGCGCAGATCTTCCTGAACGGCTGGAACATGGGCCAGTACATCAACGATGTGGGGCCCCAGCACACCTTCGTCCTGCCGAACGGGATCCTGCGCACACGGGGCGTCAACACACTGGCTCTCGCGGTCCTGTCCGACGGGACCACAGGGTCGGGCCCCGGGCAGGTACGGCTCACCCTGCTGGGCCACGCGGCCGGCGGAACGCCGGTGACCCCGGTGGCCTCACCGGGACGGTGAGAGGTGGGGCCACCGGGGCGGTCCGCTACGCCAGCCGGATCACGTTCCAGGACAGCGGCTCCAGCACCGTGGTGAGGACGCCGTCCGTCAGGCTCGTCCCCTCGACCGGGTGCGGGGTGACCCGCCCCGGCTCGGCGAGGGTGTTGCGGGCGTCCGGGTCGGCGTCGGCCAGCACGCTGTGCTCGACGACCGAGGACAGCCCGAGGCCGGCCAGGGCGACTTCGAGCGGCAGCGCGCCGGTGCGGGAGCGGTTGACGGCGAACACGGTGACCGTGCCGTCGTCGGCCCGGACCGCGGTGGCGTGCAGCAGGTCCGTCTCGCCGTACTTCCGCGTCCGGTACGTCGGTGAGTCGACGCGGACGTCGAGGACCTGGCCGCGGCCGTACCGGGAGGTCTGGGCGAACGGGAAGAACGTCGTCTGCCGCCAGGCCGGGCCGCCCGGTTCGGTCATGATCGGGGCGATGACGTTGACGAGCTGGGCGAGGCAGGCGATCTTCACCCGGTCGGCGTGCCGGAGCAGGGCGATGAGCAGCGAGCCGAGGACCACCGCGTCCAGAACGCTGTAGTTGTCCTCCAGGAGCCGGGGTGCCTCGGGCCAGTCGGCCGGGTCGGCGGCCCTGGACTGCTCCTCCCAGCGGGACATGTACCAGACGTTCCACTCGTCGAAGGACAGGTTGATCCGCTTCGCCGACTTCAGCCGCGCGCCCACGTGATCGCAGGTGGCCACGACGTTCTCGATGAAGGACTCCATGTCGACGGCGGAGGCGAGGAAGGAGTCCAGGTCGCCGTCGGCCGGCTCGTAGTAGGCGTGCAGGGAGACGTGGTCGACGAGGTCGTAGGTCTCCTGCAGGACCGTCGACTCCCAGGCGGCGAAGGTCGGCATGGCCTGGTTGGAGGAGCCGCAGGCGACGAGTTCGACGCCGGGGTCGATCTGGCGCATCCCGCGGGCCGTCTCGGCGGCGAGGCGGCCGTACTCCTCGGCGGTCTTGTGTCCGGTCTGCCAGGGGCCGTCCATCTCGTTGCCGAGGCACCAGAGCCGGATGCCGAAGGGCTCCTTGTCGCCGTGCGCGACGCGCAGTTCGGACAGGGCCGTGCCGCCGGGATGGTTGGCGTACTCCTGGAGTTCCAGGGCCTCGGCGACGCCGCGGGTGCCGAGGTTGACCGCCATCATGGGCTGGGCCTGCGGGCCGATCTTCTTCAGGAGGCCGATGTACTCCGACAGGCCGAAGCGGTTGGTCTCCGTGGAGCGCCAGGCCAGGTCCAGGCGGCGGGGGCGGTCCTCGGCGGGGCCGACGGAGTCCTCCCACTTGTAGCCGGAGACGAAGTTGCCGCCGGGGTAGCGGACGGTGGTGACGCCGAGCTCGCGGACCAGCTCCAGCACGTCCGTGCGCAGGCCGGCCTCGTCGGCGGCGGGATGGTCCGGCTCGAAGACGCCGGTGTAGACGCAGCGGCCGAGGTGTTCGACGAAGGAGCCGAAGAGTCGCGGGTCGACCTCGCCGACGGTGAACGCGGGGTCGAGGGTGAAGCGGGCGGTGCGCATCTTTTCCTTTCGGGGGTCGGTTCGTCCGTGGGTCCTGCGTGGCCGGAACTGTTCGAGATTTCGGGTGTCGCCCGTAGCGTCGAACGGACCGTAGGGTGAGGGGGCGCGCACGTCAATGGGGCGGACGGAAGCGGAGGCGCCCGGAGGGCGCCCGGACCGGCCCGCGAGAGGTGACCGATTACCGTCCCCGCGCTGATCGTTCCGCGTTCGTTCCCCGTTGAACAACGGTCGCCGGATCACATGACGCGAACACATCCGGACGCGTACTCTCGAACGACCCGCCGGGCGGCGACGGCCGACCCGGGCGGCGGTGGATGTGAACGGGGGACACGATGGACATCGCGGGCGCGCGGGGGACGGCGGCCCGGATCGCCGCTGCGCTGCGGCGCTCACAGGGCGCCTCCGCGATGCGCGGCCTTGCCGCCGACCTCGCCGCCGCACTGCGGTCCAGACCCCGACCGCCGTCCGACGTACGGGAGTTGTGCCGGGCACTGTGCGAGGAGATGAGCGCCCGACGCGGCGGACGCCCCGTCGAGCTGCGCTTCGAGCGGTTCCCCGACGAGATCGAAGTGACCGGTCTGTGGGTGGAGTTCCAGGACTTCGACCTGGTCATCGTCGAGGAACGGGCCGAGGCGGTGCAGCAAGTGGTCATCCTCGGACACGAGTTGTGGCACATGCACGCCGGCCACGGCCATCACCACCGGGCCGGCACGGCGGCCGCCCACGCGCTCGCCGACCAGCCGGGCTGGAAGGGCGTCGCGCTGACCGTGGCCGCCCGGGACGGCTCCCGCCAGCGGGACGAGGCCGAGGCCGACGACTTCGGTCACCGCCTGGCCAGCGTCTGCCGCACCCTGATGTCCGGCACTGCCGCGGACCCGCCCGTGGACCCGCTCCAGCGGGCCCTCGGCTACCGCGGACGCGGAGGGACGACACGGTGACACCCGCCCCCGCACTCACCGGCCTGGCGCTGAGCCCCGCCGGTGTCCTCGACGAGTTCTACATCTCCTTCTGGATCCCGGCGGCGATCCTCACCTCCGCCCTGGTGATCAAACTGCCGACCATCATCCGGCTGTGGAAGGACCCGCTGCTGCGCGCGGTCGGCGGACTGCTGCTGCTGGCCTGCTTCGTGTTCGTGTTCGCGGCGCCGTCCACGATCGCCTGGACCAACCGGATCACCGGCGTGCCGAACATCGCGGCCCCCCTGGTGTACTCCCTGCTCACCGCGTTCTGCGGGTCCTGCCTGCTGCTGATCATCGCCTGGCGCAACGGCCTGTCCGACCGCACGGCCGCCACCCGCCGGGCCATGCGCTGGGTGATCACGCTGTACACCGGTGTGATCGTCGCGCTGTGGGCGCTGTTCGCCGCCGCGGACGCGCCCGTGGAACGGGTCCGGGACCTGGACACGTACTACGCCTCGACGCCCTTCATGCGTGAGGAGATCCTGCTCTACCTGCTCGCGCACACGGTGGCCGTCCTCATCACCTCCCGGCTGATCTGGAACTGGGTGCGCACCGACGGGCTCGACGCCTGGCTGCGCTGGGGCCTGAAGCTGCTGGGCATCGGCTACGCGATGAACCTGATCTTCGACGCGGCCAAGCTCACCGCCGTCGTGGCCCGTTGGACCGGCCACGCCCCGGACTGGCTGAGCACCGACCTGGCCCCGCCGGTCGCCTGTCTGTCCGCGATCCTGATCGCGGTGGGCTTCATCCTTCCGCACGCCGGCCAGTACCTGCACGACCGGTGGCGGCTCAGGCTCGCCCATCACGAACTGCGGCCGCTGTACGTGCTGATGCGGACCGCCAACGGCGGCGGCGTGCCCCTCGTCCTGCACGCCACGCCCGAACTGCGCCTGATCCGCCGGGAGACGTTCATCCGCGACGTGCTGCTGCCGCTGGCCCGGCACCTCGACGAGGACCGGCGCCGGCGGTCCTACGACGCGGCGCTCGCCCTCGGTTTCGAGCCGGGCCGGGCGAAGGCGCTCGCGGCCGCCGTGGCCGTGCAGGACGCCGTGGAGGCCGGGCGGCGCGTGCCGGACGGCGAGGGCTGCGGCGACCCCGACACGACGGACCTGCTCCAGGAGATCGCGGCCGTGTCCCGAGCCCTCCGCCACCCCGACGAGATCGCGGCGGTCCGCACCCGTGCGGCCGCCCCCGCAGAGAGCGTGCCCGTACATGAGTGACCGCCCCGCCACCGCCGTCGTCCTGGGCGGCTCCCTCGCCGGCATGCTCGCCGCCCGTGCCCTGGCGTCGGTCGCCGAGCGGGTCGTCGTCATCGAGCGCGACGCGCTGCCGGCCGGGCCCGAGCCGCGCCGGGGGCTGCCGCAGGCCCGGCACGTCCACCAGCTGTGGTCGGGCGGGGCGCGGGCCCTGGAGGATTTGCTGCCGGGGGTCACCGAACGTCTGCGGGAGGCGGGCGCGCACCGGCTGCCCGTCACCACGGACATGGTGGCGCTGTCGCCGAAGGGCTGGTACCGGCGCTGGGACGAGTCACACTTCATGCTGCTGTGCGGGCGGGACCTGCTGGACGCGACCGTGCGGGCGCAGGTCCTCGCGGACGACCGCGTGGAGCTGGTCGACCGGGCGGAGGTGCTCGGTGTCGAGGGGACGGACGCCGGTGTCACCGGGGTCCGGATCCGGGAGCACGACGCCGCCGAACGTGTCGTCGGCGGCGGTCTCGTCGTCGACGCCACCGGGCGGGCCTCGCGGGCCGCGCGCTGGCTGACGGACCTCGGGCTGCCCGAGCCCGGGCGGCGGGAGGTCGACTCGGGTCTGGCGTACGCGAGCCGCCTGTACCGCGCGCCGCAAGCGGCCCGGGACGGCTTCCCCGTGGTGACCGTGATGGCCGATCCGCGGGCGGGCGGCCCGGGGCGCGGGGGTGTGCTCATGCCCGTCGAGGACGGGCAGTGGCTGGTCACCCTGCTCGGCACCCGCGGCGGCGAACCGTCCGCCGACACCGCCGACTTCGGCCGCTGGGCGCGCGAGGAGCTGCGGCACCCGATCCTGGCCGAACTGACCGACCGGGCCGAGCCGCTGTCCGAGGTGACGTTCACCCGCACGACCGCCAACCGGCGCTGGCTCTACGAGCGGATGCCGGTGTGGCCGGAGAACTTCGCCGTCGTCGGCGACGCGCTCGCCGCCTTCAACCCCGCCTACGGTCACGGCATGTCGGTGGCCGCCCAGGAGGCGGTGGCCCTGCGGGACGTCGTACGGCGGCACGGCTGGGGTTCGCCCGGGCTGGCCCGGCGGCTGCAGAAGGCGGTCGCCCGGCCGGCCGGCGCGGCGTGGGACCTCGCCGTCGGACAGGACGTGTTCTTCCCCGGGGCGACGGAGGCGGGGCCCACCCGGTGGGAGCGGCTGCTGGCGGCTTACGTCGACCGGCTGACCCTGACGGCCACCGGGAACGGGCGCGTCGCCCGCAAGGTGACGGACGTGATGTCCCTGGAGCGGGGCCCGGAGGTCCTGCTCGCCCCCCGCATCCTCCTGGCCGCGGCGACCGGCCCCCTCAAACGCCCCCTGACGGAACCCCCGTTGACCCCGGACGAACGCAAGGCAGCGGGCCTGCCGTAACCCTGCCGGGGGCGCGAGCAGGCCGGGCTCGTCCGGGTCACCGCACGTGGGCGTCCCGCACACGGTCGAACGAGCCGCCGCCCCCGGGCGCCGCGCACCCCGCCGGCCCGGCGGCCACGCGCGCCGGTGCGCGCACGTGCCGGCGGACCGGCGGACGCGGATCACGACTCACCGCGGTCGCCGAACGCCCGCGCCCGGACGAACGGAAGCCAGCGGGCCTGCCCTGCGGGGGCGGGAGCGGCGGCGCCTGAGGGCCGCCATGCGTCCGCGGCCGGCCGCATGGGCCAACCCGTCGGCCCCGGACAAACGCAAGGCGGCGACCGCCGTACCCCTGCCGAGGGCGGAGGCGGGAACGGGGGCGGCCGGCGCCTCCGGGCCGCCGTGCGTCCGCGCCGACCCGGGTGCCGCGCGCCCTGCCGGCCGTGCGCGTCGGTGCGCTCACGCGCCGCCGGACCGGGCAGCAGCGGGCCCCGGCCAGACGCGCCGGACCGGGCAGCAGTCGGCCCCAGCCGGACACGCCGGACCGGACAACAGCCAGCCCCAGCCGGACACGCCAGACCGGACAGGAGTCGGCCCCGGTGGGACGCGCCGTGCCCGCCGGACCGGGTACCAGCCGTGCCCGCCGGACCGGGTACCAGCCGGACGCGCCGGACCGGGCACCAGTGGGCCCCAGCGGGACGCGCCGGGCAGCCGCGGGGCCCGGTGGGACGCAGCGCCGACCGTGTTCGTCGTGCGGTGCGCCCGGTCGCCGGGCCCGGCACGGTGGGGTCCGCCGGCTCAGCCCTCGAACGCCCGTGGGGACAGACCCTTGCCCACGTTCGGGAGGACCAGGAGGGAACCTGCCAGTGGGTGCGGTGCCAGGAGGCCCGCGCGGGCGGTGGTGACGTACAGGTCGGTCAGGCCGGCGCCGCCGAACGCACACGCGGTGACGCGCGGGACCGGCAGTGCGATCACCCGGTCCAGCGCGCCGGCCGGGGTGTAGCGGCGCACCGCGCCCCCGTCCCACAGCGCCACCCACACGCAGCCGTCGGCGTCGACGGTGAGTCCGTCGGGGAAGCCGGCGCCGTCCTCGATCTCCGCGAGCGTGCGCCGGCCGACGGGCCGGCCGTCCACGAAGTCGAAGACGTCGACGCGGCGGGTCGGCGAGTCGACGTAGTACATCAGCCGGCCGTCGGGGCTCCACCCCGTGCCGTTGCTGACGGTCACGTCGTCGAGGACGACCTCCACAGTGCCGTCACCGGTGACCCGGGACAGCGTGCCACCGCCCGGTGCCTCGTCGTAGCGCATGGTGCCGGTCCACAGCGAGCCGTCGGGCGCGACGGCGGCGTCGTTGGCGCGGCGGCCGGGGACGGGCTCGTGGTGCAGCCAGCGGAAGCCCTCGCCGTCCGCGTCGAGCAGGCCCACCCCGTCGCGGAGGTTGAGGACGAGCCCGCCGCCCGCGCGCGGCTTGGCCGCGCCGACGTGCTGACCGGTCACCCGGACCGTGCGCCGGCCGGACGCCGGGTCGTAGGTGTGCACCCGGGAGGCGAGGATGTCGATCCAGACGAGCCGTCCGGTGTCCGCGTCCCAGGTCGGCCCCTCGCCGAGGGCCGCCTCGGCCCGTACCGCCACCTCGTAGGTCATGCCACGCTCCGGTGGCCGAGGCGCTCGGAGAGTTCGACCGCGCCCTTCGCGGCGAGCTGCTCCAGCTCGATGCGGCGCTCGTCGCTCCAGCGGATCATGGGCACGGAGATGGACAGCGCGGCGACGACCCGGCCGGTGCGGTCGTGCACGGGGGCGGCGATGCAGGAGACGTCCGGGTTGGACTCGCGGCTCTCCACCGCGATGCCCCGCTGCCTGATCTCGGTCAGGGCCTCGCGCAGCGCGCCGGGTTCGGTGATGCTGTTCGGGGTCATCGCGATGAGCGCGCTGTCGTCGGGGATGCGCGCGGCCAGTTCGGGGGCCGGGAGGGAGGCGAGCAGCATCTTGCCGACGGAGGTGCAGTGCGCGGGCAGCCGGCGGCCGGCCGCGGACACCATGCGCACCGCGTGCGTGGAGTCGACCTTGGCGATGTAGATGACGTCGGTGCCTTCGAGTATCGCCACGTGTACGGTCTCGTCGCAGGTCTCCGCGACGGAGCGGGCGACCTGCTGGCCCTCGGCGGCGAGGTCGAGCTGCTCGGCGTAGCGGCTGCCGAGCTGGTACGGACGTACTCCGAGCCGGTAGCGTCCGGGCTGGCCGGGCACCTGGACGATGTACGACCGGGCGGCGAGTGTGGTGACCAGCTCGTGCACGGTGGTGCGCGGGAGCTGGAGCCGCCGCACGATGTCGGGGGCGGACAGTGTCCCGTCCCCGTCGAGGAAGAGCTCGAGAATGTCGAGAGCCCGGGTCACGGCAGGTACCAAGCGTCCCACGACCGGCCCCCTCCCTTGGGTTAAAGGTGTCTGTGTTCGAAATTTCAACAGACGATCGGCATGACGAACACAGGCTAGTCATCGCGGTATGTCCGGGCAATGGGCGTGCGTGCACCACCTGTGACTACGGGTGATTCGTCAACCGTTTCGCACCGTTTCGCCCGCGCTCGCGGGCCCGGAGGCGGCGGCCGATGCGCGACGATGGCTCGCATGCCGTCCTCCGCGAAACGCCCCTCTTCGCCCTCGGGGCCCTCCGGACCCGCCGGGCCCTTCACCGTCCGCGAGTTCCAGCTCGTGCTGCTCCGCCGTATGGCCGACCACAACCCGGACCTGGTGGAGGACGCCCGCCGGAGCCTCGGCGCGTCGCTCGCGGACATGCGTGAGGCGAACAAGCGGTGGCAGGCGATGCTGCGCTCCCCGCGGGCGCGGGCGGCCGCCTCGCGCTACCGCTCGGTCCTCGGCGCGCCCGGGTCGGTGACCGCCCGCACGATCGGCGACCTGGAGTGCGAGGCGTGGCAGTGGCCGCTCCCCCTCTGGCCCGACCTGCGGTTCGAGGTGCTGCTCGCGCCGAACGGGGCGGTCTGGAACGAGTGGCTGGTCCGTGCGCCGGGCTCGCCCGCCCCCGAGCTGCGCACCCTGGACGATTTGACCCCGTGGTCCTGCGTGGTCGACGAGGCCGCCCGCGCCTTCGCCCCCGCGCGCCCCCTGGAGGGCACCGCCCCGACCCGCTGGGGACTGGCGTTCCAGGCGCCGGACGGAGAGGGCGTCCGGCGGAAGGTGGCCGCCGAGTTCACCTGGGGCCTGCTCCAGCGGACGGCGGTCGGCGGGTAGGGAGCGGCTCGGCGGTTTCAGCCCCGGCCAGGTTCACGTAGGGCGCGAGTGCGGACGCCTCGCGGTGGGGCCGAGGCTCGGTCAGCGGGCGGCGGCCAGGATCGCCGCGGCCACGACCGGCACCGACTCGGGGTGCAGGAACAGGAAGAGGTTCGGCTCGACCAGTTCCAGCTCCATCACCCGGGGCGCGCCGCCCTCGCCGTCCACCAGGTCGACGCGGGCGTAGAGCAGGTCCGGCGCGTCCGGTACGGCGGCCAGGGCGTCCCGCGCCACGGCCAGTTCCGCCGGGGTCGGCGTCCAGCGCTCCAGGCCGGGGTGGGCGACCTTGTCCGCGTCGAAGGCGGTGCCCGGGGAGAGTACGGCCCGCTTGCGGCTGGCGTGCAGCAGCTCGCCACCGAAGAACTGCAGGGCCCGCTCGCCGCCGGTGTCGATGCTCCTCATGTACGGCTGGATCATCGCCGTCAGCCCCTCCGCGTGCATCCGCGCGAGGTGCCGTACGGCCGTGTCGTGCTGTTCGGGTGTGTAGCGGGCGGCGTAGCGGGCGCCCGCGCCCGAGGTGGGCTTGACGACGTACTCGTGGTCGTCGGGGAGGCCGGCCGTCTCGCCGGGGGCGGCATAGCGGGTCGGGACGACGGGCACCCCGGCCGCCGCGAGGTCACCGACGTACCGCTTGTCGGTGTTCCAGCGCACCACCCCGGGCGGGTTCGCGAGCCGCGTCAGCCGGCCGCAGCGCTCCGTCCACGCCGTGAACTCGGCCGCGCGCCAGCTGTAGTCCCAGGTCGAGCGGATGACGGCGAGGTCGTAGGCGGCCCAGTCCGCGCCGGCGTCGTCCCAGCACACCGCGTCCGCGTCGGCGCCGGCCTCCCTCAGCGCCCGCACCAGCACGGGCAGGTCCGCGTCCCGGCTGGGCTCCGGGCGCGGGTCGTAGGTGACGAGGGCGACGCGGGGCACGGCGGCTCCATTCTCGGTCGGTCGTACGGTCTGCTGCCCCGGCAGGCTAACCGCCGTCCCCGCAACCACGGCAACCCGTTGGACCTTCCCCTTCGGTGAAGCCCCAGCATCGGTGGCGAGGAACGAAGCGCGGGAAACACGGCACGGGACGGAGCACCCATGGAGTGGCTGACGATCGGCGCGTTCGCGAGAGCGTCGCGCCTGTCCCCCAAGGCGCTGCGGCTCTACGACGAGCTGGACCTGCTGCGGCCCGCGCGGGTCGACCCCGACACCGGCTACCGGTACTACACGGCCGGGCAGCTGGAGCGGGCCCGGCTGGTGGCGTGGCTGCGGCGGATCGGCATGCCGCTGGCCCGCATCCGCGACGTCTGCGCCCTGCCCCCGGCGGCCGCCGCCCGCGAGATCCGCGCCTACTGGGCGCGGGTCGAGGCGGAGACGGCCGCCCGGCGGGATCTCGCCGCGTTCCTCGTCGATCAGCTGACGGCAGCACCGAGGAAGGACACCAGCATGCTGGAACTGCGTTACTCCGCCCACTCGGACCCGGGCCTGGTCCGCCCCGCCAACCAGGACACGGCGTACGCGGGCAGGCGACTGCTCGCGGTGGCCGACGGGTTCGGACCCGACGGCAGGTCCGCGAGCAGCGCCGCCGTGGAGGCCCTGCGCTTCCTCGACACGCGGGAACTCCCCGCCGGGGACGTCCTGGACGTCCTCCAGGACGCGGTGCACGGCGCGACCGAGGCGGTACGGGACGCGGCCCGGGGCACCGCCGAGGCGGGCACCACCCTGACCGCCCTGCTGTGGACGGGCTCCGGGCTCGCGCTGGTCCACATCGGCGACTCGCGCGCCTATCTCCTGCGCGACGGCGGCCTGTTCCGGATCACCCACGACCACACGGTGCTCCAGTCGATGATCGACGAGGGCCGGCTGACGGCGGAGGAGGCCGTGACCCACCCCCGCCCCGCACTCCTCCTCAAAGCCCTGACCGGCGACGGCACCTCCGCACAGCCGGACCTCCGCCTGCACGACGCCCACCCCGGCGACCGCTACCTCCTGTGCTCGGACGGCCTGTCGAACGTCGTCCCCGACGACCGCATCCGCCACCTCCTGTCCGCCACCGAGGCCCCCGACGAAACGGTCCACGCCCTGACCACCGCCGCCACCGGGGCCGGCGCCCCGGACAACGTGAGCTGCGTGGTGGCGGACGTGGTGGACAGGACGGCGGTCTGACGGCACGTCGGCCGGGGACGGGTCCGGAACGGGCCCGTCCGCTGGGGCGCGGGCGGCAGGATCGGTGGCATGGCGATCTCCGGAACCGACGCGTACGACGGCGTGAGCGGCCTGCCCCCGCTCGTCGAGCGGGCGCTCGCCGCCGCCCGCGCCCACGGCTTCCCCCACTCCTGCCGTCCCGAACAGGGCCGCCTGCTGCACGCCCTGGCCGGTGGCGCCCCGCGACGCGTCGGGGAGACGGGGACGGGCTTCGGCGTCGGGCTGGCCTGGCTCGCCTCGGGCGCCGGCGCGGGCGTACGGCTGGTCGGCGTCGAACGGGACGCGGAGCGCGCCCGCGTCGCGGCCGGGCTGTTCGCGGACCGGCCCGAGGTCGAGGTGCTCACCGGCGACTGGGAGCGGATCGGGGAGCGCGGGCCGTACGACCTGCTCGTGCTGGACGGCGGCGGGCAGGGCAAGACCGACGGTGACCGCGCGGCCCCGGTCGAGCGGCTACTCGCCCCCGGCGGCACGGTCGTCGTCGACGACTTCACACCGGCGACGACCTGGCCCCCGCTGTACGAGGGCCGCCCCGACCGGGCCCGCCGGTTCTGGCTGGAGCACCCCGCGCTGCGGGCCACGGAACTGCGGCTCGCCCCCGACCTGAGCACCCTGGTCGGCATCCGGTACGGCGCGCCGAGTGGCGGGTGAGGTGCGTCGTGGCCGTGCCGTCGGGGACGCGGTCGGGGGACGTGACGAGGGTCAAGTCGTCTCGGCGTTGGATCACGCGTCCCCTGGTGTAGGAACAGGGTGTTGTCCCTGGACCGACCCCTGTCGAGGAGTGCGCCGCGTGACCTCCCTCTTTCCGGCCCTGACGGGCGATCCGGGTGACCAGGTCGCCCTGCGGTTCGGCGACCGGTCGCTGACCTGTGCGCGGCTCGCGGCGGCGGCCGGTGCCGTCGGCGGCCGGCTGGGGCGTGGCGGCCCCGTCGCCGTCTGGGCGACCCCCTCACTGGAGACGGCCGTCGCGGTCGTCGGCGCACTGCTCGCCGGCGTGGCGGCCGTGCCGCTGAACCCGAAGTCGGGCGGGAAGGAGCTCGGGCACATCCTCTCCGACAGCGCGCCGACGGCCGTCCTGGCCGCGCCCGGCGACGAACTCCCGGCCGCGCTGCGGGACTTCGAGCGGATCGACGTGGACGTGCGGGCCACCGGTCCCGTCCCCGACGACCGGGCGGCCGGCGACGACGACCCCGCCCTGATCGTCTACACCTCCGGCACCACCGGCCCGCCCAAGGGCGCGGTGCTGCCCCGGCGGGCCGTCGCCTCCACCCTGGACGCGCTCGCCGACGCCTGGCAGTGGACCGGCGACGACGTCCTCGTGCACGCGCTGCCGCTGTTCCATGTGCACGGACTCGTGCTGGGCGTCCTCGGCCCGCTGCGGCGCGGCGGTTCGGTGCGGCACCTGGGCCGGTTCGACACCGAGGGCGTGGCACGCGAGCTCGGCGCGGGCGCCACCATGCTGTTCGGGGTGCCGACGATGTACCACCGGATCGCCCAGGCCCTGCCCACGGAACCGGAGCTGGCCAGGGCGCTGGCCGGTGCACGCCTGCTCGTCTCCGGCTCGGCCGCCCTGCCCGTGCACGACCACGAACGCATCGCGGCGGCCACCGGACGGCGCGTGATCGAGCGGTACGGCATGACGGAGACCCTCATGAACACCAGCGTCCGCGCGGACGGCGAGCCCCGCGCCGGCACCGTCGGCGTACCGCTGCCCGGCGTGGAACTGCGGCTGGTGGAGGAGGACGGGACGCCGATCACGTCGTACGACGGCGATACGGTGGGCGAGATCCAGGTGCGCGGCCCCCATCTGTTCACCGGCTACCTCAACCGGCCCGACGCGACCGCGGCCGCGTTCACCGCCGACGGCTGGTTCCGCACCGGGGACATGGCGGTGCGTGATCCCGACGGCTACGTCCGGATCGTCGGCCGCAAGGCCACCGACCTGATCAAGAGCGGCGGCTACAAGATCGGGGCCGGTGAGATCGAGAACGCCCTGCTGGAGCATCCCGGGGTGCGGGAGGCCGCCGTCACCGGCGAGCCGGACGCCGACCTGGGTGAGCGGATCGTCGCCTGGATCGTCCCGGAGGACTCCGGGGGACCGCCCTCGGCGGGGGAGTTGGCCGACCACGTGGCGGGCCGTCTCGCCCCGCACAAACGCCCCCGGGTGGTCCACTTCCTCGACGCCCTCCCCCGCAACGACATGGGCAAGATCATGAAGCGGGCGCTGAGCCATGACTGACCGCCGCTCCGCCCGCGAGACGATCGCCCTGGTCGCAGACGCCTCGACCTTCGCCGAACTCCCCGACCGACAAAGGGAGTCCGCACCCGACGGTCCGCTCTCCTGGCCCGGCTACGACGCCTCGCGCGCCCGCGCCGCCGAACGCACCGGCGAGACGGAGTCCGTCGTGTGCGGCACCGCGAGCGTCGAGGGCACCCGAGCCGTCCTCATCGCCTTCGAGTTCGGCTTCCTCGGCGGCTCCCTCGGCGAACGCACCGGTGACCGGCTGGAGGCGGCGTACACCCATGCCCGCGAACACCGGCTGCCCGTCGTCCCGTTGGTCGCCACCGGCGGCAGCCGCATGCAGGAGGGCATGCTCGCACTCACCCAACTCCAGCGGGTGGCACGGCAGTCGTCGCTCACCCGGGAGGCCGGCCTGCCGCAGATCGCGGTGGTGCGCGACCCGACGACGGGCGGCGGCTGGGCCACCCTCGGCGCGGGAGCCGACATCGTCCTCGCCCTGCCCGGCGCCCAGGTCGGTTTCGCCGGCTCCCGGGTCCGGCCACCGGACGCCGACCCGGCCGCGTACACGGCCGAGGCGCAGGTGGCTGCGGGCGCGGCCGACGCGGTCGTCCCCCCGGAGCAGCTCCGCCCCACCCTGGGCCGCTGGCTGCGGCTGCTGGCGTCCCCGTCCCAGACCCCGGCCCCCGCCCCCGCGGCGGTGGCGGACGCCGGGGCGACGGCGCCCGGCACCGGGTCGAGCGGTGCGAGTGACGGCACCGGGGACCCGGACGGCACCCCGGAGACCGGTTCCACCGGAGGCGTCGCCGGCCACCTCCCCCGCACCGGCTGGGAGGCCGTGCTGCGCGCCCGTTCGGCCGGACGTCCGCGGGCCGAGCGGTACCTGGACGCCTACTTCACACACCGGGCCGCGATCGGCGGTGACCGGTGCGGCGGCACCGACGCGGGGATGCTGTGCGGCTTCGGCGAGCACGCGGGGCGGACGATCGCGTTCGCCGCGCAGACCGGGACCGCCACCCGCCCCGCCGGCTACCGCACCGCCGCCCGGCTGATCCGCCTCGCGGACCGGCTCGGCATCCCGGTCCTGACCCTGGTGGACACCCCGGGCGCCGCCAACGACGCGGAGGCGGAACGGCAGGGCGCGGGTGCCGCGATCGCGGACCTGTTCGGCGCGGTGGCGGCCGCGCGCACGCCGGTCACCACGCTGGTGATCGGCGAGGGCGGCTCGGGCGGCGCGCTCGCCCTGGCCGCACCGGGCAACACCTGGGCCACGCCCGACAGTTACTTCTCCGTCATCGCCCCCGAGCTGGCCGCCGCGATCCTCAAGCGTCCACCGCACGAGGTGGAGGCGACCGCGGACCACCTGCGCATCCGCCCGCAGGACCTGGTGGAGCTGGGCGTGATCCGGGGCGTCAGGGGCAGGGCGGCGGGCGGTGCGGACGCCGGGTAGCCGAGACGCCGGGTAGCCGAGAGGCCGGGCGGGCGCGAAGGGGCCCGCCGCCCACCTCGCGCGTGCCCACCGCGCGCGTGCCCACCTCCGGCGTACCCGCCGTAGCGAAGTGGCGGGCTCTTGTCTGAAACTCATAAGCTGCACGACCGACGAAAATCCCCATTCGGCGGCCCCCCTCCCGGCCCCTCCCAGCGCGCGCCCGCCTCCCCGGCGCCGCACGATTCCCCTGAGGCCCGCCGCTCGGCGGCCCCCATGGTCTGCGCACTCGGGAGGACCTGCCATGACCGCCAGTCTGGAGCAGCTGCGCCGCTGCCATTTCGCCGTCGACCTGGGAGCGGCGAGGACGCGGGTGTACGTCAAGGGCGCCGGGCTCGTCGTCGACCAGCCGTCGGCCGCCGCCGTGAACACCCGTACGGGCGCGCTGATCGCGGTGGGCGAGTTCGCCGAGAAGATGACGGGGCGTACCCCGCACTACATCCGCGTGGTCCGGCCCGTCTCCGGCGGCACGGTCGTCGACATCGAGATGGCGCAGCGCATGCTGCGGCACCTGCTCGGCGACAAGATCCGCCGCTCCCTGCGCCGCAAGCCCCGGCTGCGGGCCGCCGCCTGCACCCCGCACGACGCCGACCCGCTGGCCCAGCGCGCCGCGATCGAGACACTCGTCGGACTCGGGGCCCGCCGGGTCGAACTCGTGGACACGCTGATCGCCGCCGCGGTCGGCTGCGGGCTGCCCGTCGAGCGCCCCGAGGCCACCATGATCATGGTGTGTGGGGCCGCCGCGACCCAGGTCGCGGTGTTGTCCCTCGGCTCCATCGTGACCGCCGAACGCATCCCCGTCGGCGGTGAGGCCGTGGACCACGCGATCGTGCAGCACCTGCGCCACGAGCACGAACTGATGCTGCCCAGCCAGTCCGTACGGCCGCTCCAGCTCGCCCTGTCCGGCAACGGGCTCACCCCGCTGGGCCCGGCCTCCACGGAGATCCACGGACGGGACGTGGCCACAGGTCTCGCCCGTTCCGTGCGGGTCGACACCGCCGCCGTCCGCGGCGCGATCGAGACCCCGCTGACCGCCGTGCTCGACGGCATCGGCAGGGTGCTGCGGGACTGCCCGCCCGACCTGGTGGCCGATCTCGCCGACCGCGGGATCATGATGGTCGGCGGCAGCGCCCTGCTCCCGGGCCTGGACCAGATGCTGCGGCACGCCACCGGTATGCCGGTGCACATCGCCGAACGGCCCGACGTGTGCGCCGTACAGGGGCTGGGCGCCATGCTGGAGGGCCGGATCGAACCCCTCGTACTGGCCCCGCTGGCCACCTGACCCTCCCGGCGCACCCTCGCCGCCGCGTCGGACCGCCGACGTCGGTCCACCGGGCCGTCACAGGCGGCACCCCACACCGCGCGGTGGTGCTGTCAGAGGCCGAACCAGCAGCGCACGGCGGTGCCGTCCGCGTCGGAGTGCACGCGCACCAGGTCGGCGACGAGGTTGACCAGGAGCAGTCCGCGCCCGCCGCGCTGGTCGCGGGCCGGTGGCCGGCGCCCGGCGAGCGGATCGGTGAGCCGTCCCCTGTCGCGCACCTCGCACAGCACGTACCCGTCCTCGGACCACATCCGCACCGTGCCCGAACCGCCGCCGTGCACCACGCTGTTGGTGGTCAGCTCGGCGATGACGAGCGTCAGGTCCTGGAGCCGGGTGCCCGTGAGCCCGAGCCGGCCGCCCTCGTCGGCGGCGAGATGCCGGGCCTGCGCGAGCGACTCCGCCTCGTACGACACGGACAGCCCGTCCGGCGCGGGCGGCAGCGGCTCGTTGTAGCGGGCGAGGACGTCGGCGGGGTCGTAGGCGGCGCTGTCCTGTCGTTCCGCGGAACCGGAGAGGACCAGGGTGGGGTGGGTCGCGCGGGCGTCGGCGAGCACCCGGGAGTCGAGGCGGCGGGTGTCGTAGGGACACAGGATGCTCACCGCCCGGCCCCGGAAGGCCGCGTTGATCAGCGCCTCGTGCTGGGCGCAGGCGGGGTACTCGGTCTCCGAACGGCCGGCCCAGATCGGCTCGCCGACGATCCGCACCCGGCGGCCGGCCGGCTGGGCGTCCGCGAAGGCGAGCAGCACCCCGGGGATGATCCGGCCGGGGTTGCGCCCGACCTGCCGCATGTCCAGGAACCGGACGCCGTCGCCGGCGTCGCCCAGTTCGTCCTGGATGAGCCGGAGGTTCTCCCCGGGCACGGCCACCGCGACGGGCTCACCGGCGGCGAGACCGGCCCGGACGAAGGAGGCGGTGGCGGTGACGTACTCCTGCTCGTCCCCGTAGAACAGGGCGGGGTGGAAGAAGGGGTCGGCGGTGTCGGCCGGGTCGGCGGTGCCGCCGGGGAGGGCGGAGCCGCCGGGGCCTCCAAAACCGCTCGGGGCACCGGACTCGAAGTCGTCGAAGGGGCGGGCCGTGGCACTCATGACGTCGACACCTCGATCGCCGACAGTTCGGGCCAGAAGATCTCCAGGACCCTCCGCAGGGTGGCCGGCGGCCGGTTCAGGACGATGCGCCGACCGTCCGGGAGCCGCTGGGCGGCGGCCGCGAGCGCGCCGGCGCCCGCGACATCGACGAAAGTCACGGCAGACAACTCCAAGTGGTACACGTCTTCGTCCTCGCCCACGGCGCGCTCCAACGCGCGCTCCCAGATCGGCTGCGTCGCGAGGCCGACCTCCCCGGCCACCCGCAGACCGCTGCGCCCGGCGAGCGGTGACACGCTCAGCGCCGGGTTCACCCCGACGACGCCGGACAGGACCTGATACCGGTCGCCCACTCCGTCTCCCACTCCCCTGCCCGCTTCCGCCGGGCTCGTACACGCCTGCACGGCTCTTCCTCATTCCCCGGGAACATGTGTACTACGCCGGGGGCGGGCGGGCGAACCGGACGGTCACCTCCGGGCATACCCGGCAGATCCGGCCGGAGCGGGTGGCAGCGCGGGGTGAGGTGTGGCGGGGCCGAGAAGGGTGACTCGGTAGGGGCGAGCGAGCCGGGCGGCCGGGCCGCCCGGCCACCGCCGGGAGTCGACGGCCGCCGGCCGGCACCGACACCGGCCGCCCGTCATCACGAGGGGACCTTCGATGCAGGACCGCACGGAAGACCAGCCGGACACCCCGAACGGCCACGAGGGCCGTACCGAACTGCTGGGCATCTACCTCAACGACCACCTCGCCGGCGCCACCGCCGGCGTCGAACGGGTCCGGTACCTGGCCGACGCCGAACAGGACGCGGCACTCGCGGCGGTCGTGGGACGGCTCGCCGAGGAGATCGCCGAGGACCGGGCGAGCCTCCTGGAGATCATGCGCCGGCTCGACGTGCCCGTCCGCCGGTACAAGGTGGTCGCCGGCACCCTCGCCGAGAAGGCGGGCCGCCTGAAGACCAACGGCCGTCTGGTGCGCCGCTCCCCGCTCACCCCGCTGGTGGAGCTGGAGGTGCTGCGCACCGGCGTGAGCGGCAAGGCGGCCTGCTGGGAGACCCTGCGCCACCTGACCGACCACGAGGAACGCCTGGACGCCGGCCGGCTGGACGCCCTGCTCGAACGGGCCCACGACCAGCTGCGCCGGCTGGAGGAACTGCACCGGTACCAGATCACGAAGACGTTCGGGCCGACCGCCGGCCCCCGCCTTCGCGAGGAGTCGGCGCGATGAGCGAGCACACCCCGTCCCAGGCCGAGGGCGAGCGCGACGAGCCGGACACCGGCCACACCGGCCACCCCTCCCCGCCGCACCCGACCCCCTCCCAGGCGGAGGGCGACCGCGAGGACACCCAGGGCGACGGCACGGACGCCGACGGGCAGAAATAGCGGACTACGCGGAAGACGCCGGGCGGGTCCGGGTCCGGCTCCGGTCGGGTCCGGCGCCGGGGGGCGGCTCCGGGTCGGGCGCCGGGCGGCTCCGGGTCGGGCGCGGGTCACGGGCGGGGCCGGGCGCCAGGCGGGTCCCGGGTCCGGTACAGGCGCCGCCCGGCTCCCGCTCAGGCCCCGGCGGCGCTCTCCGCCTCCGTGAGCACGGCGGCGGAGACGTCGTCGACCACGGCGCGCGCCCGCTCGTCCGGCACACCGGCGGCGATCAGCGTGGCGATCGCGACCCGGGTCCCGTCGTCCTCCAGCGCCCCGGTGTTGACCTCCTCCAGCAGCGCGACCGTCATGGCCTCGATGCCGGCGCTCAGCACGGCGGGCGGCAGGTGCCGGTGGAAGACGCCGTCGCGCTGCCCTCGTTCCAGAATGCCGGTCGCCTGCTCGCGGGCGGGCGCCAGCACCTCCGCCACACGTTCGGCGCCGAGATCGCGCCGGGCCAGCGCGAGGAGCATGCGGTAGCGGTCGCCCACGGGCCACAGCGAGAAGATGAAGTGGGCGAGCGCCCGCTCGGCCGGCTCCGTCGCCCTGGCCCCGGCCGCGACCGTGCCCCGGATGGTCTCCGCGGCCTCCTCGGCGAGCGCCTCCAGCAGCGCCGCGCGCCCGGGGAAGTGCCCGAACAGGGTCCGTCGTACGACACCCGCGGCCTGCGCCAGCTCCTCCAGCGTGACGTCGGGGTCGCGCCCCAGCTCCCGGCGGGCCGTGGCCAGGATGCGCGCCCGGTTGGACCGCGAGTTGCGTCGCATCGGCTCGCGGGCCACGGGCTTGGTCACGGAAACCTCGATGGGGCGACGGGTCGGTGAACCGACGGCGGGGAGGGGCGGCGGGGGCACGTCCATCTTGACACGCGGCCACGACTCCCCGGCCGGAGCCGCCGCCCGGCCCCGGCCCGCCGGGCCCCGCCCCTCCCGCGCTTCCCCCGCTCCCCCGCTTCCTCCGCCCGCGCCCGGCCGGCCACTCGGCGATCCGCCCGCCCGGCGATCCGGCGATCCGCCCCCGGGCGCGCCCCCGTCCCGCCGGCCCGTCCGCGCCGATTACCGGTGCGGCCCCCGCCGCGGGCAGGATGGGCGCCATGACCGAGATCCACACCCCTCGCCTCCTGCTCCGCCGCTGGGACGACGACGACCTCGTGCCCCTGGCGGAGATCACCGCGGACCCGTACGTCATGCGCTGGGTCGGCGACGGCTCGGTGCTCGACCTGGAGCAGACCGCCGAGGCCGTCGAGCGGTGGGAGGAGGAGTGGGACGAGGAGGGCTTCGGTCTCTTCGCCGTCGAGCTGCTGGGCTCCGGCGAACTGGCCGGCGTCACGGGTCTGTCGGTGCCCGAGTTCCTGCCCGAGGTGCTGCCCGCCGTGGCGATCAGCTGGCAGTTCGGCGCACAGTTCTGGGGTCAGGGATACGCCTCCGAAGCCGCCCAGGCCACCCTGGAGTTCGCCCTCCAGGACCGCGGCCTGGACCGCGTCATCAGCATCACCCGGCCCGGCGACGACGCCTCCGAGAACGTCATCCGCAAGCTCGGCATGACGGAGGACCGCGAGACGACCCACCCCGTGCACGGCTTCCCGCTGCGCGTCCACCACATCGACCTCACCGAGTTCGAGGCCTGAACCGGTGGGGCGCCGCAGGGGCGCCCGCCGTCCGCCCGCCCCATCGAACTCCCGGCGTCGTGAGGCCAGTTACCGCCGCCCTCGAACGCGCGCTCGTTACGATCCTCGGTGTGTACGCAAACATCATGGTCGCCGAAGACGACACGAAGCAGGCCGAACTGGTGCGCCGCTACCTGGAGCACGAGGGGCACACCGTGACGGTCGTCGAGGACGGACGCGCGGCGCTGGAGGAGGTGCGGCGCAGAGCACCCGACCTGCTCGTCCTCGACGTGATGATGCCCCGCGCGGACGGCCTCGACGTGGTGCGGATCCTGCGCGCCGAGCGTCGCGAGATGCCCGTGCTGATGCTGACGGCCCGCAGCACCGAGGACGATCTGCTGCTGGGGCTGGATCTCGGCGCGGACGACTACATGACCAAGCCGTTCAGCCCGCGCGAGCTGGTGGCCCGGGTGCGGACCCTGCTGCGCCGCAACCGGCACGCCGCCGGCCCCGCCCCCACCGCGGCCCCCGCGCCCGCCGCCGCGCACGCCGCCGAGGACGAGGTGCTGACCGTGGGCACACTCCGGGTGGACCCGGCCCGGCACGAGGTGTGGGTGGAGTCGGCGCAAGTGGTGTGCACGCCCGGTGAGTTCCGCATCCTCGCCGCGATGGCGGCGGAGCCCGACCGCGTGTTCACCCGGCAGCGGCTGCTGGAGGAGCTGCACGGCTTCGACAAGTACATCAGCCGCCGCACGGTGGACGTGCACGTCATGCATCTCCGCAAGAAGATCGAACGCGCCCCGCGCCGCCCCGACCGGCTGCTCACCGTCTTCGGCGTCGGATACAAGCTGACGGACCCGGCGAGGAACGCACGTCATGCCTCGTCGTGACCGGGGGGCGCGGCTGCCGCTGCGGAAGAGCCTGCTGGGCCGGATGCTGACGGTGTCGGCGCTGGTCGCCTCCTGTTCGGTGGCCGCCACCGCCTGGCTCGCCGTGCAGACGACGTCCGGCGCGATCCGCCAGGAGCAGGGGCAGAACCTCAGCGCCGACGCCACGATCTACAACACCCTGCTCGGGTACGCGGCCACCCATCCCGGCTGGGAGGGCGTCGACACCACCGTGCGCAGGCTGGCCCGGCAGTCCCAGCGGCGGATCGTGCTGACCACCCAGGACCGGCGGCCGCTCTCCGACTCCTCCGGCGCCGCCTCCCCGGACGCCTCGTCCGCCGCTCCGCTGCCGCCCCAGGCCTCCGCGGTCGTCGACCCGCTCTCCGTCGACACCGTGCTGGTGCCCGACGCCGCCGCCAGCGGCACGGACCGTGTCGATCCGCGTGCCGTGGGACCGTTCCTGCTGCCGGCGAGCGAGCGGGCCCCGCTGCGGCGGGCCACCACCGACAGCAGGGCCTGTCTGAACCGGGCCGGCATCGCGGCGGACATCGTGCAGAGCCCGAGCGGCCGTCCGCGCGTCCAGTTCGTCAGCAACGACAACGACCGCCCCATGGTGGAGAAGTGCCTGGCCCTGGGGGCGGCCCGGCCGACGCCGACCGAGCGGAAGGCCCTGCACGCCCTCAACCAGCTGGCCGACGCCTGTCTGAAACGCCAGGGCCGCACGGGCGTACACCTGAATCTGGACCTGTCCTGGGACCGCGGCTACGCCCAGGACTCGCAGCGCGACCCGGACTACGGGTCCGCCCTCGACATCGGGACCAAGCTGACCGACGAGGAGGCGGCCCGGGTGAAGGCGGGCCTCGCGAAGGTGGCCGAGGACCGGGCGGCCGCCGACCGGGCGGCCGCCGCCCACAGCAGCACCTACGACCGGGCCGTCGCCTCCTGCGTGGGCAGTGCCCGCCGCGAGCAGCTCACCGCCTATGTCGCCGCGCCCGCCCTGCTGTTCATCGACGATCCGGGTGCCGTCAGCGTGCCCGGGTTCGACCTCTCCCCCGGCAACACGGCGCGCATCGCCGGTGTCACGGCCCTCGTCCTCGCGCTGACCGTCGGCGCGTCGGTGATCGCCGGCGCCCGGCTCGTGCGTCCGCTGCACGCGCTCACCGGCGCCGCCCAGCGGATGCGGGACGGGCTGGGTCCGGCGCCCGTACCGGTCGGCCCGGACAACGAGATCGGCCGGCTGACGGCCGCCTTCAACGACATGGCCGAGCACCGCGCCCGGCTGGAGGAGCAGCGCAAGGTGATGGTCAGCGACGTCGCCCACGAACTGCGGACCCCGCTGAGCAACATCCGGGGCTGGCTGGAGGCGGCGCAGGACGGTCTGGCCGACCCCGACCCGGTGTTCGTCTCCTCGCTCCTGGAGGAGGCCGTACAGCTCCAGCACATCATCGACGACCTCCAGGATCTGGGGGCCGCCGACGCGGGGGCCCTGCGCCTGCACCGGGAGCCCGTACGCGTCGGCGAGCTGCTCGGCCAGGTCGCCGCCGCACACCAGGCGCTGGCGGACAGCGCCGGCGTCACCCTGTCGGTCGCCGGGCCTTCGGCGGGCACGCCCGCGCCGCCCCTGCTGGACGCCGACCCGGTGCGACTGCGCCAGGCCGTCAGCAACCTGGTCTCCAACGCCGTACGACACACACCTCCCGGCGGCCGGGTGACCCTGCGCGCCTACGTCACGGACCCTGCGGACCCCACGGAATCCACGGCTTCGGGGCAGGTGGCCGTGGAGGTGGCGGACACCGGCAGCGGTATCCCGGCGGACGACCTGCCCCATGTGTTCGACCGGTTCTGGCGGGCGGAGAAGTCCCGCAACCGGAGCACCGGCGGCAGCGGCCTGGGCCTGGCGATCGTCCTCAAGCTGGCCGAGGCCCACGGCGGGGCGGCGACGGTGACCAGCGCCGAGGGCCGCGGCTCCGTCTTCACCCTGCGCCTCCCGGCGCCACCGGGCGGCGACCCGGCTCCTGTCACATAGGGGCCGTCCGGAAGGTGTGCCGCCATGACGCCGCGGCCATGGCTTTCTGACAGCTTCTTCACAAGCGGTCTCCAGGGTGGGGCCAAGCCCGGAACCTGGTGCGGCTAGGCATCCAGGTACCACCAAGGCCGGGCTGGAACTGGAGCGATACATGTCCCGCCATCTCACCCTCCGTCTCGCCGTGCTGACCGCCGTCGCGGCCGGCGCGCTGGTCGTGCCGGCCTCCGCGGCCTTCGCCGACGACCCGAGCGCGGCGCCGTCCGCCTCCGACACCCGGCGTCCGACCGCCGCGGAGAAGGCAGCCGCCGACAAGCGGAAGGCCGAGGCCGCCAAGAAGGCCACGGACTCCAAGACCCTGTCGCCCGAGGAGCGCAAGAGGCAGGCCGCCGCCAAGGCGGGCGCCGGCGCCCCGCGCGGCGGCGTCGCCGCGGGCGAGGCCCCGGCGGACGACAGCAGCGTCGTTCCGCTGGCCGGTTCGGCCACCGGCGCGCTGCTGCTGGCCGGCGCCGGCACCTTCGTGCTGCGTCGCCGCTCGGCCGGGCGCCGCAACGGCTGAGCCGGCCCCTTCGAGCCGGGCGCGGCGGCGGTCGGGCCACCCCCGCCCAGCCGCCGCCGCGCCCTTCGACCCGCACGTCGGTGGCGCCGCCCCGCACCGGGCGGCGCCACCGCTTCTTCACCCGGTCCTGCCCTGGAGCCCGTCTTGTCCCCTGCACCCCGTCCGGTACGGCGTCGCGGCACTTCGCCGGTGTACGCCCGCCTCGCGCTCGTCCCCGTGGTCCTCGCCGTCCTCACCGGCTGCTCGTCCGCCGCGCCTACGCCCGCCGCGCCCACCGCGGCTCCCGCAGCCCTCGGCACCGCCTCCCCAGGCACCGTGCGGGCCGCACGGGTGGCGGCGCCCGCCAAGGTCGCCATCCCGTCGATCGGGGTGAGCAGTCCGCTGCTGAGACTCGGTCTCAACGCGGACCGAACGGTCGAGGTGCCGCCGTCCGACAAGGGGATGACCGCCGGCTGGTACACCGGGAGCGCGGTGCCCGGCCGGACCGGTGCCGCCGTCATCATCGGCCACAACGACACCCGCTTCGGCAGGGCCGTCTTCCACGACCTCAGGAAGATCACCAAAGGTGCGGACGTCACCGTCACCGACGAGCGGGGCAAGACGTCCCACTTCACCGTGACGTCCACCGAGAGCGTCAGCAAGACCGCCTTCCCCACCCAGCGGGTCTACGGCTCCACCACCGACCACGCCCTCCGGCTGATCACCTGCGACGGCGACTTCGACGCCCAGGGCCACCCGGTGAACAACCTCATCGTGTACGCGACGCTGGACTGACCCACCGCCCCGCAGGGAGCCCGCACGCGTGCGGAGCCGGAAGTGTGCGGCCGGAAGCGGCGGGAACCCCGGGAACTTACGGCAGCGCTGGGTTAGCCTCGTCTCCTCTGTGTGACGAACTGGCGTACGACGTGGAGCACTTCGGGGGATTCGTGGCGGAACAGCGGCCGGTGCCACCGGAATCGGCGGCGGACGGGACCACTGCGCTGCGGCAGGCAGGCGCCTCACCCCTGCACTCCGGTGACCCGGCCCAGGTCGGCCCCTACGTCCCGTTGGCACTGCTCGGCAGCGGCGGTATGGGGCGGGTCTATCTGGCGCGTCCGGTGGACGACAGCCCCGGCCTGGTCGCGGTGAAGGTGATCAGGCCGGAGTACGCGGAGGACGCCAGGTTCCGGCACCGGTTCGAGCGGGAGGCGTCGGTGCACGCGCGGTTGCGCACCCCGCAGACGCCGAGGCTGTGCGGCACCGGGTTCCGGGACGCGCTGCTGTGGATGGCCACCGAGTACGTCCCGGGCATCGACCTCGCGGACGCCGTACGCGAGGACGGCGCCCTGGACCCGGCCACGGTCTGGCGGCTGACTGGGGAACTGGGGCGCGCGCTGGCCGGTCTCGCCGCGGCGGAGATCGTGCACCGGGACCTGAAGCCGTCCAACGTCCTGCTGTCCGTGCGGGGCGCCCATGTGATCGACTTCGGCATCTCCAAGGCGGTGGACGCGAGTTCGATCACCGGCACGGGCAACCGGGTCGGCACGCCCGCCTACATGTCGCCGGAGCACCTGCGCACCGGCCGCTCCGACACGGCGTCGGACGTGTTCTCGCTCGCCGGGACCCTGGTCTACGCGGCGGCTGGGCGCGCCCCGTTCGGCGACGGCACGGGTGTGGACGTGATGCACCGGGTGGCGTTCGAGGAACCCGATCCGGAGCTGCTCGGCCGGATCATCGCGGCGGACCCTGAGCTGGGTTCGCTGCTGTCCGCCTGCCTGGCCAAGGACCCCGCGAGCCGGCCCACTCCGCGAGACCTCGTCGAGGCGGCGGGAACGCGGGCCGGGACGGCTGCCGGGACCGCCGGGTGGGCGGAGCCGCTGGGTGCCAGGGTGCTGGCCCGGCAGCGGGCGTACGAGGTGCTGTACCGCCTCCCCGCCGAGCGGCGGGCCCGCTCCCGCCCCGCGGACGCCCGGCCGGAGCCGGCCGCGCCCGAGCCGTTACCCGAGGTGGAGACCCCCGGCCGGAGCCGGCGGCGGAAGGCGGTGTGGGCCGTCGTCGCGGGGGTCGCCGTGTGTACCGTGGCCGCGGGCGTGTTCATGATCACGCGTCCGGACGCCTCCGCCACCGCCCACTCCCCCACAGCCGGCCGCAGGTCCTCGCTCGCCGCCGCGCCCGGCGACACCGGCTCGCCTGCCGCGTCCGGAACCCCGCTGGGCGCGTCCGTCGAAGGCACGTCCGGCCGCACCGTCGTCACCGGGACCGCCCCCGGTCACCCCCCGGCGCACCCCGAGGCCCCGGGCTCCGCCTCCGGCGACGCGGACGCCACCTCCCCCGCTCCCGACACCCGCGCCACCGGCTCCCCCGACAGCAGCCCGCCGCCGAGCACGGCGGCGTCGGAGCCCGCCGCCACCCCGCCCTGGCTCTCCGACTGCACCTACTACGGAGGCAAGGGGCGCACCCGCGAGGGCGACAGCGGCGACCACGTGCTCCAGGCGCAGTGCATGCTGACCAAGCGCGGCTACAGCGTGGGCGGTTCGGGCGTGGACGGCGACTTCGGCCCCGGCACGACGTCCGCGGTCCGCGCCTTCCAGAGCGACAAGGGACTGGACGCCGACGGCGTCGTGGGCCACGACACCTGGGACGCGCTGCGCGCCACGACCTGAGCGTCCCCGGGCCCAGCGGCCGGCGGTCGCCGGGACCGGCCGGCCCCCGGGAGGCGACGCTCACGGCCCGTCCGGACTACTCCTGCTCCAGGGACCGCACGGCGCTGTCGATCTCCGAGTCGATCAGCCGCTGCGCCTCCAGAGGCTGGCCGTCGAAGACGCCGGTGAGTTCGAGGCTGACGATCCCGTGCACCCGCGACCAGATGACGATGGCCGCGCGGGCCGCCCGCGGTGCGGTGTCCGGCCGCTCCTGCGAGCGGGCCCACTGGCGCAGTTGTCCGTCCAGCACGCGGTCGCCGCTGCCGCCCTCCGCCGTCCCCGGTACGGCCGTCAGCAGGTCGATCAGCAGCGCCATGGCCTCGTGCAGCGGGGTCCGCGCGGTGACGTCCTCGCCGGGCAGGTCCCCGGCCCGCTCCCCGAACAGCATGCCGTAGCGCCGCCGGTGGCGCAGCGCCCAGTCGCGGTAGGCGGTGACCAGCAGCCGGACCCGCGCGCGGGGCGCTCGCCTGCTCCCCGTCACGGACTCGCTCATCGCCGTGGCGAGCTGCCGGTAGGACAGCGACACCAGGTGCGCCACCAGCGCGTCCCGCGAGGGGAAGTAGCGGTAGACCGCCGGCGCGGACATCGCCATGCTCCGGGCCAGTGCCGCGATCGACAGGGCGTGCACGCCCTCCGCGTCGATGATCGCGAACGAGGTGTCCTCGATCTCCTGGAGGGTCTGCGCCCGCAGCCGCTCCCGCCTGCTCATCGTCCGCGCCGTGTTAGCCATCGTCGCATCGTAACGGAGGCAAAGACTTCTGACGATAAGAAAGTTAAGTTACGCCCATTAACGAATCTGTTGACGTCACGCGAAGGGCAGGTGCATAGTTACGACCATTAACTGAGCGACGGGTCATCGCAGACCCTGAGCGCGGACCCGAGGAGACAGTCATGACGAAGCCGAACTCCACGACCGACGCCGCCGACGCCGCCGGCACCCCCGCGCCCCCCGGCGTGACCGCCACCGAGGTGGTCCTGCCGGGCAAGGTCGCACCCTCCGGGCTGCGCGTGGCGCTTCGAGAGCTGCCGGCACCCACCGCCGGCCAGGCCCTGGTGCGGGTCGAGTCGACCGCCGTCTCCTTCGCCGAGAGCGCGATGCGCCGGGGCCGCTACTTCGGGCAGCCCCCGTTCCCCTTCGTCCCCGGCTACGACCTCGTCGGCGTCGTCGAGGCCGTCGGCCCCGGTGTGGACCGCGCCCTGATCGGCCGCCGGGTCGCCGCGCTCACCAAGACCGGCGGCTGGTCCACGGCCGTCCTGCTCACCGCCGCCGACCTGGTCGACGTACCCGAGGGGGTCGACCCCGACGAGGCGGAGACGCTGATCGTCAACGGGCTGACCGCCTACCAGATGCTGCACCGCAGCGCGAAGGTGCGGGCGGGGCAGACCGTGCTGGTGCTCGGCGCCGCCGGCGGCGTGGGCTCGATCCTGGTGCAGCTCGCCCGCAACGCCGGCGCCCGCGTGATCGGCACGGCCGGCCCGCGCCACCACGAGGCGCTGCGCGCGCTCGGGGTGGAGCCGGTCGACTACCGGGACCCCGACCTGTTCGCCCGCGTCCGCGCACTGGCCCCGGACGGCGTGGACGCCGTCTTCGACCACCTCGGCGGGGCGAGCGTCACCCTCTCCCACCGGCTGCTCAACCGCACCGGCACGCTGGTCTCGTACAGTATCGCGGCCGCGCTGGACGGCACCCGGCCCGTCATTCTCGACTTCCTGCCGCTGCTGGCCAAGCTGGCGTTCTGGAACCACCTGCCCACCGGCAGGCACGCGAGCTTCTACGACGTCTGGGCCGGCGCGGGCAAGCCCGGCTCGGCCAGGCGCGAGGCGTTCCGGGCCCGCGTCCGCACCGACCTCACGCACGTCTTCGGCCTGCTGCGCGACGGCGAGCTCAGCGCACAGATCGCCGCCCGCTTCCCCCTGACCGAGGCGGCCGCGGCACTGGAACTGGCGGAGTCCTCCACCCGCACCACCCCCGGAAAGATCATCCTGACGCCCTGATCCGGCTGGTTGACAAACAGTCAGACACGGTCAGGCGATGGGGCTTTGACGATCATGTTCCGGAAGTGAAAGGACACACACAAGTTCTTCTCAGCGGTGTAGCTTCTACCCGTCAGTAGAGGCTTGAGCAAGGGTGGATGCGTGGTTGCCTCTCCGCAAACCGAGAAGTTCGCCGCCTGTCTTCGGATGCTGAAGGACCGCAGTGGCCGGGGCTACGACCGCCTGGGCAAGGACGCGGGCGTCAGTGGTTCCAGTCTGCACCGGTACTGCTCCGGCCTCAGCGTCCCGACGGACTACCGGGTGGTGCACGCCTTCGCCAAGGTGTGCGGCGCCAGCACGGAGGAGCTCCGCGAACTGCACCGGCTGTGGGCACTGGCCGACACCGACCGGGACGCACCGGCCGCGACCGCCAGGCAGACCCCGGCCCCGCAACCGGCCCCGGACTCGGATCCGAGCCGGCGGGCCGACCCGGACGAGCCATCGGCGCCCCTGCCGGCGAACCCCGGACCCGCGCAGGACGTCACCCCGCCGCAGACCGCCCCCGGCGGGACGGGGCAGCCCCCGCGGTCCCGGGTGTCCGCGAAACTGTCCTCCCCCTTCGCCGTACTGGCCGCCGTGGTCGCGGTGGTCCTGGTGGCCGGCTTCGTGTGGCTGCCGAGCGGCAACACCACCGGCGCCGCGCCGGCGTCCCGGGAGGGTCTGCTGTACTCCCCGGCGTGCAAGTCGGTGAGCATGGGGCAGAACGACGAGTGCGTGCGCGAGGTCCAGAGGCTGCTGGTGCGGGCGAAGGGCAGGCTCGCCGTCGACGGGGACTTCGGGCCGGAGACCCTGCGCAGACTGACCGCGTTCCAGGTGCTGGCGGGCGTGACGGCCAGAAGCGTGGTCGACGACGCCACCAAGAAGGCGCTGTACGCGGGGAAGGTGAGCATGGCGACCTGGTCGCCGGACAGGGTGGCGCGGCGGATCCGTGAGGTGTTCGTCGAGGATCCCCGCACCGCCGTGGCCGTCGCACGCTGCGCGTCGTTCCTGGACCCGCTGTGGGTGCTGCCCAACACCAACGGCAGCCGCAACTGGGGCGTGTTCCAGATCTCCGACGCCCGTCTGCGGGAACTCGGCGGCACACCCCTGCGGGCGTTCGACCCGGACTGGAACATCCGGGCGGCCCACCGGCTGTGGAGCGTTCGGCGTGACTTCCACGACTGGCCCTCGTGCGAGGCGGCGCTGAAGGACCGGGCGAAGAGCTGACGCCCGGAGGTCCCGGATACCGCCGCCGCGGTACCCGGGACCGGCTCCTGATCACCGAAGGCGTCAGACGGTGCCGTTCTCCCACCACCAGTCGCGGCCGAGGTCGGCCCGGCTGTCGACGTGCTGGTGGTCGACGGTGTACGTCTCCAGCCCGGAGAACCCGCAGGTCTCCGCCTTCTGGTAGACGGTCTTGTTGGCCACGCCGGGCACGTCGAGGTCGGCGGCGGTGCCGTACAGGTGCATGCTGTCGCTGGCCCCGCCGATGTCGGCGTTGTGCGCGATGCTGCGGAAGCCGGAGTTGACCGTGATCGGCTTGTCGCCCAGCTTCTTGCGCAGCGCCTCCAGCTTGTACATGCAGCGGCGGGCGTTCTCCTTCGCCTGCGCCGCGCTCACCTTGCCGCCGTTGAAGGTGCCGCTCGACTGGTCCACGAACTCAGTCCAGTTGAAATGAACCGTGGAACCGTCGGACTGCTCCAGCGCGTTGAGCTTGGCCTGCGTGTTGGGTCCGACACTGCCGTCGGCGGTGAGACCGTACGCCGCCTGGAACCGGCGTACGGCAGCCGCCGTCCCGGCGCCGAAGTCGCCGTCGACGCCGACCCGGCTGTGACCGGCGCTGTCCGCCGCCCAGCCGGCTATCCGGATCTGCAGCTCGGTCACGTCGGAGCCGGTGTCGCCCTGTTCCAGGGTGCGCGACCACGAGTAGGCCTGTGCGACACCGGAGAAGAGCAGCTGGCCGAACGCGACACCGACGCCGGCGGCGAGCGTGCCACGCAGCATGGCGCGGCGGTTGACGGGAGCACGGAAGGAGGAGGTCATCGTCGTCCTTTCAGGAACGGTGGTGCGGGAGGGAGTCAGTACGCGAGCAGGAACGTCACGTTCTGCGCGTCGATGTCGTACGCGTGCACGCGCAGGACGAAGTGCGTGCCGTCCTTGACGTCGGTGGCCACGGTTCCCCACTCGGTGCCGTGCGTGGTGTACGCGTCGCCGTTGTTGCACTTGGTGGTGTGGTCGGTGAACACCACACAGGCGTCCAGGTAGACCCCCGGGATGTCCGTGACGAGCCGCATGTTGATGTCGCCGCACCGCGAGGACGTGGTGTAGGTGCCGTACTCCTTGGCGGCTGACTGGTAGTGGTACGTCAGGGTCTTGGCGCCGCCGTAGCAGCTGGTGGCGGCGGATGCCGACGACTGCGCGGAGGCGGAGGCGGGCGCGGAGGCGGCGCCCAGCAGTGCGGCCGCGGCGAACAGGGCCGAGGCGAACGTCCTGCTCCGGATCATGGTGGTCTCCGTTCGGGTGAGGGGGGTCAGAAGGCGATCTGCAGGGTGGCGGAGCTGCCTTCCAGGTCCACCCCGTTGGGCACCGTGAACCGGGTGCCGTCCAGGACGTCGGTGGCGATGGTCGTCCAGCTCCGGCCGACCCTGGTCCAGTGGTTGCAGACGCCGGTCTTCTCGAACTTCACGCAGGCGACGACGTACTCCGCGTCGCCGCCGGTCATGCGCATGTTGATGTCGGTGCAGCGGCTCGTGGTCCGGTACGGGCCGAAGTCGAGCACGTCCCCGTAGTGCACCGTGACTGCCCCGCCATAGCAGCTCGTCGCCGCCGTGGCGGCCGAGGCGGAGAGGGGCGCGGGAGCGGCGAGGCCCAGCGTGACGAACAGTGCGACAAGGGACGCACGTGCGAACCGGGTGGTCATGACGGTCCTCCTTGGTCCGGTCGGATCGGTCCGAACGGGTAAGTCCGAACAGATCGGGCCGGTCGGGTCGGTCCGGTCGGGTCGGGTCAGTCCGGTCGGGTCGGTCCGGACCGGTCGGGTCAGCGGTTGGCCAGACGGTCCAGATCGGCCTGGGTGCCGTTGAACACGTCGCCGGTCGCGGGTGCCTTGATCCCCGGGAACAGCGCGGAGTCGGTGTACTGCCACATCGCCCAGGTCGTCGAACCGTTCGGCAGCGGCGGCTGGGTGATCGACTGGCGGTAGTCCGCGAGTTGCAGCGGATAGCGGGCGAAGGCGGTGGTCGAACCCAGGCAGTCGTCCAGGAAGGACTTCTGGGTGTAGATCATCGGCGTACGGCCGAACGCCGCCTCGACCCGGTCGAGCCACGCCTTGGCGTCGGCCACCGTGCCGTAGGTGGGGCAGCGTCCGCTGCCGTCGTCCATGCGCTCCAGGTCGAAGATCGGCGGCAGGTCGCCCGCCCGCTGCCCGGTGTAACCGGTCGCCCGCACCGCGGCGATGAACCGGTCGGCCTGCGCGGCACCCGTGTCGGCCGCCGTCCCCGTGTAGAAGTGGTACGGCGCGACGGCCAGACCCGCCGCCCTGGCCCCCTGGAGGTCGGCGGTGAGGTACTCGTCGGTGACGTTCAGCCCCCGCGTGGCCTTGACCGTCGCGAACTCGGCCCCCGAGGCCCGTACGGCCTTCCAGTCGATCGGCGCTCCGCCGGGGTGCTGGTACTTGGCCGTGTCCAGACCGTCGATCGGGTAGCCGGCGGGGCGCGGCGGCGTGCAGTACGTGTTACGGCTGGACCAGTCCACCAGCTTCGCCCAGGTGTTGGGGCCCACGACGCCGTCGGCGCTGAGGTTGGCGCAGTTCTGCAGCTCGGCGACCCGGGACTCGGTCCCGCCCCCGAAGTCGCCGTCGATCGTCAGCGGCGGATAGTGGAACGGCTCCATGGCGAGGTTGAGCCGGCACTGCAGCTCCTCGACCTCGCTGCCCGTCGCCCCCTTCTTCAGGGTCGGGCGCGTCCCGGTGTGGCCGCACACGGTCGCCTGCGCCGCGCTGGATGTGCCCTGGCCGGCGCAGCTGTGGGGCTGCGCGGCCCAGGTGTTGAGCGCCGCCCAGGTCTGCGGTCCGAGCACACCGTCGACGCCCAGCCCGGCGCACCGCTGGAACTCCTTGACCCGCGTCTCCGTCCCCGGCCCGAACGAGCCGTCCGCCGCGATCGGCGTGTAACGGCTCGGCTTGGTCGCCAGGTTGAGCTCGCACTGCGCCTCGACCGCCGGGTCGCCCGTCGATCCCAGCTGCAGCGTGGGCTGTGCGCTGGTGTGCCCGCAGACCGCGACCGCGGTGGCGGACTGGGCCGCCTGCACCGCCGCCGGCCCGCACAGGGGCAGGACCGCTGCCACGGCGAGGGTCAGACCCCGCAGAAGCGTCCGTCGTCCCATCTGTGTTCCCCCTCATGTGAGTAGCCGGGAGCCCCGGCGCCGCTCATGCTGGCACCGCCCGCCCCCCAGCGGATCTCCCCACCTCCCCTTTGGGACGCCGGGACAGTCCCAGGCGTGTGACCTGCGAGGACGGACGACCGCGGGGATGCGGATGGGACGGGGAAGGGGAACCGGGGGTGAGCGGCGGGGGCCGTTCACACTGGGGCGCTGGGGCGCTGGGTCACTGGGCCGCGGCGACCGGCTGGGGCGTCCTCACACTCCGGTGGCGGGCGGCGGCGGTTCAGCCTTGCAGGTAGGCGAGGACGACCCGAACCGCTGTTCGCCCCCGGCACGAAATACGCCTACAACAACACCGGTCACCTCGCGCTCGGCCTGATCGCCGAGAGGGGTGTCCGGACACACCCTGGGCGACCTGGTCCAGCAGCGGATCGCCGGTCCGCTCCACCTGAAGCACAGCTATCTGGTCAGCGGCGCCGACACCGTGAGGAGTCCCGCGTTCGCCCACGGCCACGAACCGGACGCCGCCCGCCGCGCCCCGTTGCTCCCCCCTACGCGCCCGCCCCTTAGGCGCCCGCCGGGACAGCGTTCGCCGGCCCGGTCCACGGGACACGTCGACACGAGGTGGATCAACAACAGCACCGAGCGGGCCGCCGGCGCCATGGTCTCGCCCTGGGCCGGGCCCGCGTCGACACCGCGCTGATGTCCGGCGAGCTCCTGCCGCCCGCGATCACGCGGAACGCCGGGCCGTCATCCAGCGCCACTGGGTGAACTGCTCCAGGTTGGCGGTGCCACCGATGCGGGAGCCGTTGCCGGATGCTCCCATCCCGCCGAAGGGGGCGTTCGCGGCGTCCTTGGCAGACACGTCGTTGAGGTGCACCATGCCGGTGCGCAACTGCTCGGCAATGACCGCGGCCCGCGACGCCGACCGGGAGTGCACAGCCGCCGTCAGGCCGTATTCGGTGTCGTTGGCGATCTCGACGGCCTCCTGGTCGGCACGGAACGCGACGACGGGGGCGACAGGCCCGAAGATCTCCTCGGTGAACGCGGGCATGGTCCGCTCGACGTGGTCCAGTACGGTGGGCGGGTAGAACAGCCCGTCGCGTCGTCCGCCTGCCAGCAACCGCGCACCGGCGGCCACGCTCGCGTCCACGATGCGTTCGATCCTCGCGGCCTGGCGCTCGCTGATCACCGGACCGAGGGCCACGCCCTCCTCCCGGGGGTCGCCGACCCGCAGTTCCTTGGCCTGCCTGATCAGTACCTCGGTGTAAGGCTCCACGACGTCGGCGTGCACCAGATGACGTCCGGCGGCAACGCAGGCCTGCCCCTGATAGCCGAAGGAACTCATCGCCCCGGCTGCCGCGGCGGAGTCGATGTCCGCGTCATCGAGCACGACGATCGAGTTCTTGCCACCCAGTTCCAGGGCCACCCGCTTGAGCCCGTCGGCCGCGGCGCGGGCGACCGCCCGTCCCGCCTCGGTGGAGCCGGTGAACACGACCATGGCGACGTGGGGATCAGCCACGACCGCCTCACCGGTGCCGGGGCCTCCGGGCAGGACATGGAGCAGCCCCTCGGGCAGTCCGGCCTCCTCGAACAGCCGCGCCACGACGACACCGCCGGACACCGGTGTGTGGGGATCGGGCTTGAGCAGGACGGCGTTGCCCAGCACGAGCGCGGGTGCCAGGGCCCGCATGGCGAACAGCAGGGGGGCGTTCCAGGGGTTGATGACGCCGACCACCCCCAGCGGTACCCGCCATGCGTGACTGGTCTGGCCGGGTGCCGTCGGGCTCAGGATCTCGCCGCGGGGCAGCGATGCGAGTCCGGCGGCCTGTGCCAGCTGGCTGAGTCCGGCCGCGATCTCGTAGTCGCCCTTCGCCGGGACGCCTGCGGACTCCCTGACGATCCACTCGCGTACCGCCCCGCTGTTGTCGCTCAGTGCCCGGGCGGCGCGGAGCAGGACCTCGGCACGCTGCTGGGGTGCCGTCTCGGCCCAGGCCCGCTGAGCTCGGGCGGCCACAGCCCCCGCCCGGGCGACATCCGCGGGCCCCGCCACACCCACCTCGGCCAGCCGCTCTCCCGAGGCAGGTTCGTTCACCTGCTGAACTCCGCCCTCGGACTGCCGCCAACCGCCGCTGTAGATCTTCCCGGTCCATTCGGCCACGTCCGGCCACGTGTCCTCGCCGGTGGAAGTCATGGCACGCCGCCCCGATACATTGGAATCTCTTTCCATATTGGTATCTCTTTTAGGCTTATGGCCTTATAGAGCATATATGTCCGTCCACTCCCCGTCGGTTGCTCGGATGGCCGGGCCGGGACACATAGGGAAAGACCGAGGTGAGGGCGGATGAACGCGACGACGGGTTCTGACACCGCCGACGACGACCGGGCGGCGCGGCGGCCGGACGACCCCATCGACGAGTCGGCCACGGCCAGAGCCCGCATGGATCCGAACGGCATCGTGACCGGGTGGAGCGAGGGAGCACGGCGGCTGCTCGGATACCGGTCCGCGGAGGTCATCGGCCGGCCCGCCGCATCGTTGCTCCCCGGGGAGCCGCCCGCCGAGACGCTGCGCTCCCTGAAGACGCTGCCGAGGTGGCACGGGACGGCCACTCTCCTGCACCGGGACGGCCACCGCCTCGCGGTGAACCTGCTGGCCCACCGTCGGGCGCCCCACCGCGAGGGCGGGGGGCCCGGCGAGTGGCTCCTGGTCTCCCCCCTGGCCCGGCCGTCGTCGCCACTCCAGGACGACGCGCTGGTGATGTGGGCGTTCACCCGGTCCCCGTTCACCACGGCGCTCTACGACATCGGTCTGCGGCTGAGGCGGGCGAACACGAACATGGAGCGTGTGATCGGCCTGCCCGAGGCGGCGATGCAGGGGCTGCGGGTATCGGAGATCGTGGTCGATCCGGAGAGCGACCGGACCGAACAGTGCATGCGGCGAGCGCTGGAGACCGGTGAACAGCAGCATCTACAGCAGTCCCTGCACCTTACGGGCCAGGAGAGCCAGAGCGTCTGGACGACTTCGCTCACCCCCGTGCGGGACAGCGAGGGGTTGATACGGGGAGTGCTGCTTTCCGCACACGACGTGACCGAGGAGCACCTGGCCCGAGGGCGCCTGGCCCTGCTCAACGAGGCCAGCATCCGCATCGGCAGCACCCTGGACCTCGCCCGGACCGCACAGGAACTCGCCGATGTGGCCATACCGCAGCTCGCGGACTTCGTCACCGTCGACCTGCTTCCCGCCATCGAAGGCGGCGACGACCCACTCGCCGGCTCGCCGCCCAGCCCCGTCATGCTGCGCCGTGTCGCCTACCAGTCCGTCCTGGAGGGCTGCCCCGAGGTCGTGGTGAGCCGCGGAACGGTGGCCGCCTACCCGGACGAGTCGACCGCGGCCAGGTGCCTGACCAGTGGCCTGCCGCTGATCGAGAACGTGACCGTCCCCGTGATCGACCAGGTGGCGAGGCAGGCCCCGGACCGGGCTGAGCAGATGCGACGCTTCGGCTTCCACTCGGTGCTGGCCGTGCCGATGCGCGCCCGCGGCATCACCCTCGGCGTGGCGACGTTCTCCCGCCACCGGCGCCAGGAACCCTTCGAGCGGGACGACCTGCTTCTGGGCGAGGAGATCACCGCCAGGGCCGCCGTCTGCATCGACAACGCCCGCCGCTACACCCGCGAGCGCCTCACCTCCCTCACCCTTCAAAGCAGTCTCCTGCCGCAACGGCTGCCCCCGCAGGCGGCCGTCGACGTCGCCTCCCGCTACCTCCCCGCCAGCACGCAGGCCGGCGTCGGCGGCGACTGGTTCGACGTGATCCCGTTGTCCGGTGCCCGGGTCGCACTCGCCGTCGGCGACGTCGTCGGCCACGGCATCCAGGCCTCGGCCGCCATGGGACGACTGCGTACCGCCGTGCGCACCCTTGCCGATGTCGACCTGCCGCCCGACGAACTGCTGACCCACCTGGACGACATGGTCATCCGCATGTCCGCCGAGGACGAGAGCGCGGCCGACACCGTCGGTGACATCGGCGCGACCTGCCTGTACGCCGTCTACGACCCGGTCTCCCGGCGCTGCACCCTGGCTCGCGCGGGCCACCCCGTACCCGCGCTGGTGACCCCGGACGGCGCCGTGGAATTCCCCGACATCCCTGCCGGACCGCCGCTGGGGCTGGGCGGCCTGCCCTTCGAAGTCGCCGAGATCGAGCTGCCCGAAGGCAGCCTCCTCACACTGTTCACCGACGGCCTCATCGAGGCCCGTGGCCGCGACATCGACGAGGGTTTCGACGTGCTGCGCAAGGTGCTGGCCCGCCCGGCTCAGTCGTTGGAGAGCATTTGCGACACCGTGCTCCAGGCACTTCTCCCGGACCACCCCACCGATGACGTGGCGCTGCTGATAGCCCGCACCCGCGCCTTGGACGCGGCCCATGTGGCCACCTGGGACGTGCCGCCCGATCCCTCAGCGGTCGCCGAGGCGCGCAGGAAGACCACCCGGCAGCTGGACGTCTGGGGCCTGGACGAGGCCACCTTCGTCACCGAACTGGTTGTCAGCGAACTCGTCACCAACGCCATCCGCTACGGCGGCGCCCCCATCCAGCTCCGGCTCATCCTCGACCGCAACCTCATCTGCGAGGTCTCCGACGCCAGCAACACCACCCCCCACCTGCGCCGCGCCCGCACCTTCGACGAGGGCGGCCGCGGCCTGCTCCTCGTCGCCCAGCTCACCCGAGGCTGGGGCACCCGCCAGACGTCCACCGGCAAGACGATCTGGGCCGAACAGACCCTCTCCCCGCATTCCTCACCGTCGACGAAGACGGACTGACCGGCACGGCGGTCCTGCTGCTTCGACCGCCAGGTGCGCCTCCAGGCTCGCGAGCTCGCTGGAACCGGTCCGCTGTTTCCATTGGCCGCGCAACTCGTCGAAGACCGATTCGCCTTGTCGCAGGACTTCGTGGCCTCGCTCGGCAGGCCTCTCCGTCGGCTGCGCGCGGGGAGGGCAGGTCCGAGCCACCTGCCGGTACCTGCAGGCCGGCAGACCGTTGGGCAGACGGCCCCCAGGGGGGTTACGCCGTACCCGCGCCGGCCACCCCGGACGGCGCCGTCGTGTTCCCCGACATACCTGCGGGTCCGCCGCTGGGGCTGGGCGGCCTTCCCTTCGAGGTGACCGAGATCGAGCTGCCCGAGGGAAGCATCCGCGCGCCGGCGTGTCCGGACAGACGGCGGCCGAGCTTCTCATCGGGCACCCGGTGTGGGGCCGCTCAGCCCAGTGGCTGAGGATCCGCCCGGTCGAAGGGAGGGAAATGCTCCGCTCGGGCCGGGCGTGGAGGCTGCTGGGTGAAGTGGCGGGCCGCGGCCAGGACAAGAACCGCCAGGGCGGCCGGTGCCGCGTAGGCGAGACGGAACCGGCCGGTGGAGCCGAGGAGCCCACTCACCGCGCCACCGGTGAGGACACCGGCGTAGTTGAAGAGGTTCAGGCGTGCCAGGACCGCCTCCGACGCCGCAGGACGCAGCCACGCGGCGGAGGCCAGGCACAGCGGAGCCAGCACGGACGCCCCCAGGCCCACCACCCCGGCCGCGAGAACGGCGAACGGCCAGCTCGGCGCCGTGGCCATGCCCGCCAGGGCACCCGCGGCGAGCAGGGCAGCGGTGCGTACGACGGCGACCCCTCCGAACCGTTGCACGAGTCTGTCCGTGGCGACACGACCGATGACTGTGCCGGCCTGGTAGGCCGCATACGCCAGCGGAGCGACTGTGAGGGACGCGGCGAGGGTCCGGCGCAGGTAGACCGCCGACCAGGCCGAGACGGTGGAGTCGACGACGTAGACGACCAGGAGGACCAGGCCGAACGGGATGAGCCGGATCCACAGACGGCGCCCCAGCGGCGGCTGCGCGGGGCTGTCCGACGGCCCCGCGGAGGAAGAGGGCAGGGCATGCGTGCGCACGCAGACGGCGAGGAGCAGCACGATGCCGGCCTGCGCGCTCAGGCCGGCGGCCACGGGCCACTCCAGCCGGGCGGCCCCGGCCGTGAGCAGGGCCGCGACCACGCCTCCCACGCTCCATGCCGTGTAGAAGGAGCCGAAGACGCTGCGGCCGTAGGCGCGCTCGATCGCCGCTGCCCGGGCGTTGACGCCGACGTCCAGGGCGCCGACTGCAAGCCCGAAGACGACGTACGCGCAGATGGCGGTCGCCTCGCCGGGGGCCCACCCGATCAGAACCAGCGCGGCGGCGGCCGTCAGCAGGGCGCCGCGCATCGTGGCGACGGGACCGGCGTGGCGGATCGCGGCCAGCCCCAGGAAGCTGCCGCCCCCAGCCGTCAGCGCCACCGCGACCATCAGGGTGGTCGTCACGAGCGGAGCCAGTTTCAGGTGTTCGGTGACGGCGGGGACGGTCGTGTAGACGGCGGCGACGGACACACCTTGCGCGGCGAACGCGAGGGTCGCGCCCCTTCGGGCGCCGGTCTTGGAGACCGGGTGCCCGGCCCTCACCCGGATTGGAGCAGTGCAGGACATGATGCGGTCTCGCCTTCGTTCCTGTGTGGGCCGGACTGAGCAGTCGGGGACCAGCGGGGCGAATGCCGTGCGGGTTGCGGAAACCGTAGTCAGGCGCCGGGGGCAGCCTCAGGACACGAGAGGCCGTACAGGGGACTTCGGGGGCCAACAACGCGCGACCGGTGACGTCGGCTGCCTACGGTGGTCGCCGAGGAGAAGGTGAGTGCGATGGCTCCTGCCCCCGGCCCGGCAGATCTGCCCGGGACCAGCCGCAGCACATCGGCGACGATCCAGCCGAACATCCTGCGCTACCTGGTCGTGGTCGCCGACGAGCGCGGCGTCGATCTGCGACCCCTGCTGAAGCGGATGGGACTGGACGAGACGGTCATGCGCTCCGCCGCGCTGCGGGTGTCGTACCGGCAGGGCAGCGCGGTGATCCGTCGTGCGCTGGACCTGACAGGGGACGAGCACCTCGGGTTGAAGGTCGGCGCGGCGCAGCACCTGACCGCGTGGGGCCTGCTCGGTTTCGCCCTGATGGCCGACGACACGCTCCACCACGCCATCGAGACCGGAGTGAAGTACCAGAACCTGTCCGGGGCGATGGTGGTGTGGTCGGCCGCTGTGAGTGAGGAGGACGACGCCTTCGTGCTGCGCGCCGACCTTCCCGATCCCGCCATGGACCCGGCCGTGGCCTGCTTCCTGACCGAGGAGGCGTTCGCCTCCGTGGTCACGCTGTCCCGGCTGTCCGTCGGTCCGCTCTTCGCGCCGAGGGCGGTGGAGTTCTCGTTTCCGCCCCCGCGCCAACGGGGCCTGTACGACGCCTTGTTCGGCTGTCCGGTCCGCTTCGGGGCCGCCGCCAACCGCATGGTCATCGACTCCGCGTGGGCGCGTGCCCGGATGCCCGGCCGGGATCCCGTGAGCTACGCGTCGACGCTGGAGATGCTCGACGCGCAGCTGGCTTCCCGCCGTGACCAGCAGGATCTGCTGGAGGTGCTGGAGATCTCCGTCGCGCAGGGCTTGCCGGTGGTGCCTTCGTTCAGTGAGCAGGCGCGGCGGCACGCGACGAGTGAGCGCACGCTGCGCCGTCGGCTGGCCGAGTGCGGCACGACGTACGAGGCCCTCGTCGAGGGAGTGCGACGGGAACGCGTCGAGCAGCTGTTGCTCCGCCCGGAACTGACCCTGCGCGACATCTCCCGCCGGGCGGGGTTCTCCGACGAACGGGCGCTGCGCCGTGCGGTACGCCGCTGGCACGGCACTTCCCCGGTCCAGCTGCGGGAGCGGATGCGTACGGCTCGCCTCTGAGGCCGGGGTCAGCGGGTGCGGATCCAGACCGCCTTCTCCCGGGTCCACTGCTCGAAGGCGTTGGTGGACTTCTCCACACCCCCGAATCCGGACTGCTTCCAGCCTCCGAAGGGGGTGGTGATGTCGCCCTCGCTGTAGGCGTTCACGGAGATCACACCGGCCTCGATGCCGCGTGCCAGCCGGAACGCGCTGTCGAGGTCGCGGGTCCATACGGACGCGGCGAGCCCGTACTCGGTGGCGTTGGCCATACGGACCGCCTCGTCCTCGGTGGTGAAGGTCTGGACGGTGACGACGGGACCGAACAGCTCCCTGGTGAGGACGTCACTGCCGGCGGGGGCCCGGGTGATCACGGTGGGCGGGTAGTAGGCGCCGCGCGGGGGCAGTCCATGGGGCAGCCCCCCGGTGTGGATCTGGGCTCCCCCGTCCCGGGCGGCCTCCACGGCTCCCGCGACCCGGTCGAAGGCGGCGTGGTCGATGAGCGGCCCGATCTGGGTGCGCGGGTCGGCCGGATCGCCGATGACGAGCTCTCTCGCCGCGGCCGTGAACCGCTCCAGGACCTTCTCGGCGATACTGCGGTGAACCAGAACCCGGGAGCCGGCCGTGCAGTTCTGCCCCATGGTCAGGAACGCGGCCTCGATCATGTTGTCGATCAGCTCGTCCCCGAAGGCGAGCGCATCGGGCATCAGTACCTGGGGACTCTTGCCGCCCATCTCCAGTGAGACGCGCTTGAAGTTGCCGTCGGCCGCGTCCTTGAGAATGCGGCGGCCGGTCGCGGTGGAGCCGGTGAAGGACAGCGCCCCCACGAGGGGATCACGGGCGAGGGCCGCCCCGGCTTCGGAGCCGTACCCGGGCAACACCGTGAGCACCCCGTCGGGCAGGCCGGCCTCGGCTGCGAGCGCGGCCAGGTGCAGGGCGGAGCGCGGGGTCGCCTCGGCGGGCTTGACCAGCAGACAGTTACCTGCGGCCAGGGCCGGTCCGACCTTCCAGGCGGTCATGGCCAGCGGGTAGTTCCACGGCAGGATCGCCGCGCCGACCCCGACCGGTTCGCGGCTCATGAGACCGAGACCGTCGGGCCCGCTCGGCGCGATGCGGCCGAAGACCTTGTCGGCCGCCTCGGCGAACCAGCGGATCGTCTCGATCGCGCCCGGTACGTCGCCCGTACGGCACTCCGTGATCGGCTTGCCGGCGTCCTCGCTGTCGAGCCGGGCGAGGATCTCGGCGTCGCGTTCCATCAGGTCGGCCAGTCGCAGCAGCACCGCGGCGCGCTCCCGGACCGGCCGCCGCGACCACACCCCGGCGTCGTGGACCTGCCGGGCCTGCTCGGCGGCCTTGGCGACGTCGTCGGCGCTCGCGGCGGGCAGGGCGGTGATCGGCTCACCGGTGGCGGGGTTGACGACCAGCAGCGTCTCGTTCATGGTCATGCCTCCTCCACCAGTTCCCAGCGCCCCTCTGCCCGGCGGACCAGCCCGCGTCGGCGGAGCTCCTCCAGATAACGGGCCATGCCGCGGTCACCGCGCTTGCGGAACAGCGGGAAGACCCGGGGCAGCAGGTTCGGCATGAGCATCGCGAACCGCACCAGACGGGACTCACCTGGCCGGGGGTAGGCCTCCAGCCTGGGCTTGTCCAGCAGGCTCACCACGGCCGCGACGACGTCGGCGGGCTGCTGGGGCCGGTCCTGGAACTGCATGGAGTTGCCGCCGTCCACGGCCTCCTGGCGCAGCATCCGGGTGTCGGTCGCCGATGGGAGCACCGACCCGGCCAGGATCCCCTTGCTCCGCAGGTCGAGGCCGATCGCGAGCATCGCGCCGCGCAGCCCGAACTTCGAGGCCGTGTAGATCGGAGTCTCGCCCAGCGGGAAGATCCCGCCGAGGGAGACCGTGGTGACCACCCGGGCGTCCCGTGAAGCCATGAGAAGAGGAATGGCGATCCGGGTCGCCACCAGCGGTGAGGTCAGATTGAGGGTGATCTCCCGCTCGATGCTCTCGACGCTGCGGACGTCGAAGCGTTCCGCGCTGGTCATACCGACGTTGTTGACGAGAACGTCGAGGCGACCGTGGGCATCGGAGACCCGTTCGAAGAGGTGCTCCACCTGGGCGCGGTCCATCAGGTCGCATCCGATACCGGTGTGCCCGGCGCCGGGAAGCCCGGCGGCGACCTTCTCGGCCCGGGCCTCGTCGATGTCGACGACGACGCAGCGGGCGCCGCCGGAGGCGAAGCGACGGCACAGAGCACTCCCGATGCCGCCCGCACCGCCAGTTACCAGCATGACCTTGTCGGTGAAGTCGAACCCGCTCATGCCGCAGCCTCCGCGCGTCGCAGGGACCGTGCCGGGGGCGGCTGGCCCTCGGTACGCCAGCCCATGTCCCCCGCGACCTTGCCCAGGTACTTCACGAAGGCCCCGCTGTCGACGTAGCCGGTGTGGCGGGGCGAGTCGACGAACCGCAGCCCACCGGACAGATCCGGGCGGTCGGAGCGGATCATGCGGGCGAAACGCTCCGCGTTCGGCAACCGGTTCCGCGCGTCATGGACGTACCCGGCGATCAGTTGCGCCTGGGAGTCGAAGAGCTGGTACGCACCGGAGTTGGTCTCGACGAAGCCGATGCCGAACAAGCCCTCGTGCTCGCGCGAGAACGACGACAGGTACAGGTCTGGGTGCTGCTCGTCACCGAAGTACCGCTGCGCCACCGGCACTTTGTGGACATAGCCCGTGGCCAGAAGGACGAGATCGAAGTCGTCGCTCGTTCCGTCGGTGAAGTGCACCGTCCGGCCCTCGGCGCGGGCGATCCCGGGCCTGGCGGAGATGTCACCGTGCTGGAGGTGGTGGATCAGCATCGAGTTGATGGCCGGGTGGGTCTCGAACAGCTTGTGGTCCGGCTTCGGCAGTCCCAGCCGGGCCGGGTCGCCGTTGATGACCCGCAGGAGGGCGCCGAAGACGCGCTGCGCCAGCCACATCGGCAGGTGCGGCCCACTGCTGGCGAGGGTGTCCACCGGCCGGCCGAACAGGTGCTTGGGGATGAACCAGTACCCGCGCCGCATGCTGATCACCGCGTGGTCCGCGGTCCGGGCCGCGTCGCACGCGATGTCGCAGCCGGAGTTCCCCGCACCCACGACCAGGACCCGCTTGCCCCGCAATTCCTCCGCGCTGCGATAGCCGACGGTGTGCCGGACCTCCCCGCTGAACTCCCCCGGCAGTTCGGGGACGTTGGGGTGCCACTGCGAGCCCGTGCACACGACGACCTGCCCGTGCACGCTTGCCCGCCCGTCGGCCCGGGTGACCCTCCACGTTCCGTCCGCGTTCTTCTCGACGTTTTCCACCTCGACGCCGAACTCGACACGGTCCGTCAACCCGTAGGCGTCGGCGAAGGACCGCAGGTACGACAGGATCTGCCGGTGGGGCGGGTAGTCCGCGAAGTGGTCGGGCATCGGAAAGCCGCCGAAGCCCGACAGCGTCCTGCTGGAAATGAAGTGGGCCGACTCGTACATCGGGCTGCCGGGATTGTCGATGTCCCAGATGCCGCCGGTCCCGGTGTGCCGCTCAAGGTGCGTGTACGGCAGATTCCGCTCCGCCAGGGCCCTGGCGACCGCCAGCCCAGCAGGCCCCGCCCCGATCACGCACGTGTCGAACTGGTTTTCCATCACGGGCCCGCCTCCTCGTTCATCCCGCTTCACGGGTGTTGGAGGAAACGTATGCACCCGCCGTTCCGCAGAAACTGACCCCGGCGGCCACGGACCGGACCTCAGCGGCCGCACAGGCCGGCCAGGCTGCTGCTGACGTTGCCGGCCGTCGCGGACGTCCTGGTGGCCGCGGGCTACTGGTCCTCGTCGAGCGGCAGTTCCAGATGTGCCCAGGCGGGCGTCTTCGAGTGGTACGGCCAGTGACAGCAGCAGTGCCTCGCTGCAGAGCGGGCCGGCGAACCGGACGCCGAGCCGCGCTCAGGGCGCAGACCACCCGCTGCTGCCGGCCGCCCGAGAGCTGGGAGGGTCGGTGGCCGAGGCGGTCGGCCAGACCGACGGTCGCCACCACCCGGTCCGGCCACGCCAGGTCGGGCTTTCGTCCGGCGATGGCCATAGGAAGAGTGACGCTCTCTAGCGGGCACGCCCACCTGGTTCAAGGACCTTCTCCCCAGCTGGGGAGAAGGTCTCGAAACCATGCGCAGCGGATTCCCGTTCCAACGCGCAGCGACTCGAAGGCAGGTGGATTGACCCTCAAGTGCGCGGAGCCGACGGCATCATCCGGGCGTGCAAGAACGTCGGATGGGAGCCGTGCTCGCATCCGCGATCACCGTGAAGAATGACGCCGCGCACGTCACCGCCGTGGATGGCCGCGGCCATCAGGAGCGATTCGACTCGAACGGCAGACATATGGAGTCTCCTGTCGCACAGACCGCATCGACCACTCTCGCCTCAGCAGTCGCAGACCCACTGGCCCTCGAAGCACCACCAGTGAATCTGGCTGGCAGCCGTCCCGGGGTAGTGGCGGGCCCCATCAAAATGGTGAGGTCGCGGGTGATGTCGTTGATGCTGGTCGAGGTGATGGCCTCGTGCTCGTTTCGGGTGGGGGCACGGCGGACGACCTCGCGGCCGTTTTCGTCCAGGACGCCGACCAGGCGGACCAGATGAGGTCGTCCACAGCGGTGGACGGCGGAGACGGACGGTTGCGGCCGGCCTGCCCCCAAGGGGACGGACCGGCCGCGAAGGGGTCTACGGGGTCACGGTCACCCCGGGCGCCATTTCGGCGGTCCCCTTGGTGAGATTCCCGGAGCCGATGGCGCCTTCGGAGCTGACGAAGCGCAGCTCGTGGTTGGCGCCCCCCGCGTTGCCGACGGCGAGCAGGAGCGTGGACTGACCTGCCGTGTAGGCGTTCTGGACGAAGGAGGTGATGTCGACGGTGATGTCGCGGCCGTCGACGGGGTTGGTCTGATGGTTCCCGCCGCCCTCGGCGACGACGGTCGAACCGAGGTTGAAGGTGGCCGACTTGGCGACGGAGGAGGTCGTGGCGGTGAAGCTCGGCCGGTTCTGCCAGGTCATCGTGGAGACCGGGCAGGACGTACCGCCGCCGGTGCAGGTGGTGTCGGTGACGGGTTGCACGAGGAGTTGGTCGGTGTCAGTCGACGGGACCGTCGCATAGCGGTGGCCGACGTAGGTGAGATGGAGCGTCGCCTGGCTCGGTGCCCTGGTGAGGCTGTTGAGGGGGAACTGGATGTAGGAGAGCTTTCCGTCCCCGGATCCCGTGGTGTACTGCTCGCCCATCAGGCCGACGCCGGTGTTGCGGGTGATGAGGGTCAGGTCCGAGGAGTTGTTCTTGGTCTGGTCGCCGGTCCACGCACCCACATAGGTGTCGCCGTTGGTGAGGGCGCCGGCCCTGACGTTCTGGGTCTGGCCGTTCGCGTCCGTGTAGGTGGTGGTCAGCGTGCCGATCCCGCTCGGTGCCAGCGGGAACTGGCTGGAGTACTGGACGGGCTGGTTCGCGACGCTGAGGTTGTTCAGCGTCACGTTGGTGGCGCCGTTCAACGGGCTGCTCGTCTCCTGCTGCGAGAACCACACGTTGTCGAGCTTGAAGGTGCTGATCGGGGTCTTGGTGTACGTGTACGTGGTGCCCGAACCGTCGGGGTTGGGGGCGAACCCGTAGGTCGCCTGGTCGTCGGCGGTGATGGTCTGGATGGATCCGTTGCCGCCGTTGAGCCTGATCGGTCCCGACGGGTACCGGGAGGTGTCGAACGAGCTGTTCTTGATCACGATGCTCGAGATACGCGGGTACGGCTTGGGGCTGTTCTGCGTGAAGATGCCGCCGGCCCCCTGCGAGATGGAGTTGAAGTTGTCGAACGTGTAGTTGTTGAGTTTGTATCCCCACGAACTCCAGCCGATGCGGATCGAGTTGCCGGCTCCGGAGGACCAGCTCAGGGTGTCGCTGACCGAGATGTTCTTCGAGTCCGCGTTGTCCCAGTGGTAGCTGTCGAACCCGAGCTCGTCGGCGACGGCGTCGTGGGCGCCCACCGCGTTGGCATAGCCCTGGATGTCGGGGGTGGCGGTGCCGAGCGCGAAGTTGCCCCACACACTGGAGGACGTCGGGGTGAATCCGTCGCTGGGGTTGTAGTGGCCGGAGGCGAACGCGTCGTCGTTGCCGAGGGTGAAGACGCCGTTGGCGGTGATGTCCTGGCCGCTCGCGAAGTCCGTCCCGTCGATCCACGGCTGGGGGTACGGGGTGAGGCCCTTGATGTTGTTGAACGTCACCCTGTTGGCGCTGTGGGTCTCCCAGTTCCACTGCTTCGAGTCGCGCAGGTAGGTTTCGTTGAACGTGATGTCCGACGAGTGCATGACCATGACGCCGCCCTGGTGCACGCTGCGGTAGGCGTCGTGCGAGTCCATGCGGTAGTTCGCCACGCCGTTGCCGTCGTAGACACCGCGACCGTCGATCTCGATGTTGCTCGAGTTGATGATCCCGACCGCCGGCTCGAACGCCTCCATGTACCCCTGGATGCGGTTCTTCAGCAGGGCCCCTTCACCGGTGTAGATCTTCAGCTTGCCGCCCTTGAGCTTGCTGCCGTCCACACCGTTGACCAGGAGACCGGACGACATGTACGTGCCGTTCGGGAAGTAGAGCGTGTTGAGCGCCGTGGGGTTGGCCTTGATGGTGTCGATGGCGGCCTTCAGGGCGAACGTGACGTCGTCGGCGGCCATGATCCGCACATTCGGGTACCGCACATTGGTGCTGCTCGCGCTCACCAGGGTCCCGGCCGAGCTCTTCTGACCGGCGGGTATGGCGGTGCCGTTGACGGTCTTGCCGGCCATGGAGCTCGTCGTCGCCGCGGGAGCCTGCTGCGCCGTGCTGTTCGGGTGCGCCGCGAGGTACTTCGCCGCGAACTGCTGGAAGTTGAGGACACCGGTCTGCAGGTTGACGCCGGAACCGTCCGGTGCGCTCGCGGTGTTCGGACGCTGCGCCGGGTCCTCCAGAGGGTCGTTGATGACCGCCAGGTAGGGCTGTCCCGTCACGCTGGTCGAGTCGCCGTTGACCATCACGATCGCTTGGTTCAACCCGGCGTCGGCTGACATCTGGAACGTCAGGGTGTGTTTGTCCGCGCTCACCGAGATGCTGCTGGACGGGTAGTAGCGTTCCGGGTAGACGTGCACCGTGTCGATCGTGGTGCTGGGCAGCGTGACCGTGATCGTCGGTGTCCGGGAGTCCGACGCGAAGCGCGCGATGTCGAAGTTGTTGCGGTTCGCGGTGTACCGCACAGCCTGGACGGGCGTGCCGGCGACTTGCACCTGGTACTTGGTGGACGCCTGGTCCGGGGACGTCGTCGTATCGCCTCCCACACCCGTCGGCGCGTAGGTGTGGACGGTGGTGGCGGCTTGTGCGGGGACGGTGGTGGTGAGCATGAGGCTCGCCGCCGCAATGGTGGCGCCGGCAGCGGCCGCGATAATGCGTCTCACGCGCGAGCTGCGTCGCGCCGGGGCGCGGTTCGGTTCGGCGTCGCCGCCGGCCGGTCTGATCATGTCTGTCTCTCCTCAGGACGAGACCTCTCCAGGTCTGTTCAGGCGCTCGCCGCCTGCTGGAGACGGCGCGGAGCATTCGCGATGCCTGCGGCCGGACCGCAGATGTTGGGGGCCGTCGCGGCCGAGAGGACCAGCCCGACGCACCGAGCGCGGGAGCGCGAGGTGACATCGAGGGTTGTTGCGCGCGGCGGGCCAGGGGGACACCCACCACATTGACCGATCCATGAGATCGGCGTGGCGGGGACGTTACTGCCGCATTTCCAGAACCGTCAATGCTCCGCGCACCTCAAGTCGCGGAAACAGTCATGACCCGTTCATGACGCCCTCACCGTGCTCCGTAACGGCTGCATCAGGCCGCGGGGCGAAGTCTTGCCCTCCTGCGACAGCCGCCCTACGCTGACGCCACTTTCGTGGATCGATAAAAGTTTCGGGGAGGCCTACGTGGTGACAATGGCGGATGTGGCCGCGAGAGCGGGAGTCACCAAGCAGACCGTCTCCAACGTGGTTTCGGGCAAGAAGGTACGGCCGGAGACCCTGGCGAAGGTGAACAAGGCGATCGCCGACCTCGGCTACAAGCCGAACTTGGTGGCGCGCTCACTGAGGACCGGCAGCACGTCGACGGTGGGGCTGTTCGTGCCGTCGGTGGCCAACCCGTTCTATTCGGAAGTGGTCGAGGAGGTGGAGAACGTGCTGGTCGGACACGGGTACAACCTGCTGCTGGCCACCACGCGCGACGATCCCGACTACACCCGGGCCCACCTGGAGAACCTCACCGCGCGCTCGGTGGACGCGCTGCTGGTCGCCTGTGACAACGGCGTCGCACAGCAGCTGCCGATGCTCGTCGAGGCCGCCTTCCCGGTCGCGCTGTTCGCCTGGGAGGGAGACCCGCCGACCACCCTGCCGGTGGTGTCCATCGACTACGAGCACGCCGGGTTCCTGGCCGGGCGCTACCTGAGGGATCTCGGCCACCGGAACGTCGCGGTGATCGCCGATCTCCCCGCGCACACGCCGCGCGTGGCCGGGTTGCGCCGGGCGTTCGCCGACGACGGGCTGGCCATCGCCGACCACAAGGTGTTCGCCTGCACCAGGGACGATGCCGTCGGCGGGTTCGACGCGGGCCGTGCGGCGCTGGAGGCGGATCCGGATGTGACGGCGATCTTCGCCACCCACGACATCCTGGCCGTAGGTGCCGTCGAGGCGGTGGTCCGGTCCGGGCGGCAGGTCCCCAGCGACGTCAGCGTCGTCGGCTTCGACGACATCGCCCAGGTCGGACAGATCCAGCCGGCGCTGACCACGGTCACCGTCCCGAAGCGGGAAATGGCCCAGCAGGCCGTCGAGCTGCTGCTGCGGGCCGTCGACTCCGGCCGGCCGCCGACCAACGTTTTCACGCAGCTGCGCCCGACGCTGACCATCCGGGACAGCAGCGCCCCTCCCCGGGCGACCTGACAGCACCTGGCACCGCTCGACCTGCGCGTCACCCCATGAGTCGACGGCACGGTCCTGCCGGGCCGGCTTCCGCCAACGCTACGAGTCCGACAGAAAGCACCTCCACTGATGAACGACCTCGACCCCGACGCCTACGTCGAAAACCGGTCGCCGGGCACCGGACGGCTGCGGCCACGCGCCGCGTTCACTTCCGATCTGCCCACGATCGCGCTCGACGGCGACTGGAGATTCCGGCTGGCGTCAGGGCTGGACGATCTCACCGGTGACCTCGCCGCGCCGGACTTCGACGACACCGCCTGGGACCTGCTGGCCGTACCGTCCTGCTGGCAGATGACCGGCCTGCCCGGCGAGCCGCGCTACGGTGCCCCCGCCTACACCAACATCCTGTACCCGTTCCCGGTCGACCCGCCGCGGGTGCCCCGGGAGAACCCGACCGGCGAGTACCGCCGCGAGTTCGACGTACCGGACGGGTTCCCGGCATCGGCCGCGGTGCTCCGGTTCGAGGGCGTCGACTCCGCGTTCGCGGTGTGGCTCAACGGGATCCGGCTCGGCGACGGCAAGGGCAGCCGGCTGACCACCGAGTTCGACGTCTCCGCTGCTCTACGGCCCGGCCGGAACGTACTCGCGGTGCGCGTGCACCAGTGGTCGTCCGGCAGCTACCTGGAAGACCAGGACATGTGGTGGCTGTCCGGGATCTTCCGGTCGGTGTCCGTGGCCGCCCGTGGCGTCGAGGACTTCTTCGTCCACGCCGCCTACGATCACACGACGGGGCAGGGCACCCTGGCCGTCGACGTCACCGCCCCCGCCCGGGTGTCCCTGTCGGTGCCCGAGCTCGGCATATCCGCCGCCGATCCGGCCGGCCCGCACGTGATCGACGGCATCGAGCCCTGGTCGGACGAGCGGCCGCGCCTGTACACGGGGGAACTGGTCTCCGAAGCCGGGGAGCGGATACCGCTGCGCATCGGCTTCCGCACCGTGGCCGTCGTGGACGGCGTCCTGACCGTCAACGGCAGGCCGATCTCCCTGCGGGGCGTCAACCGCCACGAATGGCATCCGCTGACGGGGCGAACCCTGACCGAGGACACCATGGTGACCGACGTGCTGCTCATGAAGCAGCACAACATCAACGCGGTGCGCACCAGCCACTACCCACCCGACCACCGTTTCCTGGACCTGTGCGACGAGCACGGCCTGTGGGTGTTCTGCGAGGGCGACCTCGAGACGCACGGCTTCGAACCGGGCGGCTGGCGGCGCAACCCCAGCGACGACCCCGCCTGGCGCGATGCCTACCTGGACCGGGCCGCGCGGCTGGTGGAACGCGACAAGAACCACCCCTCGGTCATCGTCTGGTCGCTGGGGAACGAGTCCGGCACCGGAGCCAACCTGGCCGCCTCGGCCGCTTGGATCCGACAGCGCGACGACAGCCGCCTGATCCACTACGAGGGCGACTGGGCGAGCTGTGCGTACGTCGACCTGTACTCCCGCATGTACATCGGTGTGGCCGAGCTGTCCGCCGTGGGACGCGGCCAGGAGGCACCGACGGCTGATCCGGCCGACGACGCACACCGCCGCGCCCTGCCGGCCGTGCTGTGCGAGTACGGACACGCCATGGGCACCGGCCCCGGTGGGCTGTCCGAGTACCAGCAGGTCATCGAGGCACATCCGCGCCTGGCCGGTGGATTCATCTGGGAGTGGATCGACCACGGGATCGTCCGGCTCACCGGGCAGGAGGACCCCCAGTCGTTCTACGCCTACGGCGGCGACTTCGGCGAGGAGGTCCACGACGGCAATTTCGTCGCCGACGGGCTGCTCTTCCCCGACCGCACGCCGTCCCCGGGCCTGGTCGAGTACAAGAAGGTCGTCGAGCCGGTCCGGATCCGCATCGACCCGGCGACTCGGCGGATCGACGTGCACAACCTGCACCACGTCCGCGACAGCGGCTACCTGGACTTCCGGTGGACCGTCGAGGACGGCGGCGAGCCGATGGGCTCCGGCGGCCTGACCGTGCCCGCGACCGCTCCGGGTACGACGACGACCGTCGAATGGCCCGCCGACGTCACCGCCGCGCTCGACGCGGCGCGCAAGAACGACTCCGGCCACGAGGTGTGGCTGACCGTGACCGCGGTGCTCGCCGCCGACGAGACCTGGGCCGAGGCCGGCCACGAGATCGCCTGGGGCCAGGGGCTGGTCGTGGCTCCGGCCGCCGCACCCGTCCCTTTCACGCCGGCGCCGGCGATCGCCCACGACGGGTACATCGCACTGGGTCCCGCGCGGTTCGACGCCCGCAGCGGGGCGCTGATACGGCTCGGCGACCTGGAGCTCGACGGTCCGAGGCTGGACGTCTGGCGGGCCCCGCTCGACAACGACCTGCTCAGCGCCTTCGGGGTGCCGCAGGCCGACGCCTGGTTCGCCGCCGGACTGTACCGGATGCGCCACGACGTCCTGAGTGTCGAGCCCGACGTGTCGGGACTCACGGTCATCGCCCGCCTCGCCGCCGCGGGGTCCTCGTCCGGCCTCGGCGTGGTCTACCACTGGACGGCCTGCGACACACCGCATGCGGACCAGGCCCGGCTCCGGCTGGAAGCCGTCGTCACCCCCGACGGCCCGTGGCCGATGCCGCTGCCCCGACTGGGTGTCGCGATGTCGCTGCCCGGCACCGACGCCGACGTCGAGTGGTTCGGCCCCGGTCCCGGCGAGGCGTACCGCGACTCCCGCGCCGCGGCTCGCGTCGGCCGCCACCGGTCGACCGTCTCGGCGATGCAGATCCCTCAGGTCCGCCCGCAGGAGAACGGCAACCGCCACCAAGTCCGCCGCGCCAGGATCACCACCCCGGACGGCACCCTGCTCATCACCGGCGACCCGGTCATCGACCTGACCGTTCGCCCCTGGAGCACCGAAGCCCTGGCTGCCGCGGCCCACCAGCACGACCTGGTCCGCGACGGCCGACTCCATCTGCACCTCGACCACGCCCACCACGGTCTGGGCAGCGCGGCCTGCGGTCCGGGCCCGTCGGCACCGGACGTCCTGGCCGCGGTCACCACCGCATTCGGCGTGGAGTTCGGCACCAGCCGGTAGGCGGGCCTTGCCCGCCCGCCCACCGGCCATCCAGCAAGTACGCCCCTGTCACAGAAGGTTTCCTCACATGAACAGCACCACCATACGCACCCGCAGACTCCTGACGATCACCACCGCGGCACTCCTCGTGGCCGGCCTCGGCGCGTGCAGCAGCAGCAAGGACACCTCCGACAACTCCGAGCAGAGCCAGGCCGGGCCGGTGAAGATGGAGTTCTGGGGCTGGGCCGGCTACGAGAAGATCGTCGACCAGTGGAACGCCTCCCACCCGAACGCCAAGGTCACCTTCAAGAAGATTCCGTCGGGCGGCACGGGCGGCTACACCCAGATCAGCAACGCGATCACCGCCGGCGAGGGCCCGTGCCTGGCCCAGATCGAGTACCAGGCCATCCCGTCCATGCTCGTGAAGAACACGGTCATGGACATCACGAAGTACGCGAGCGCCGACATGGCCAAGTACGCCCCGTCGGCGGTCTCCTCCTCCAGCGTCGGCGGCAAGATCTACGGCGTCCCGGTGGACGTCGGCCCGATGGTCCTCTTCTACCGCAGCGACCTGTTCGCCAAGTACGGCATCACCAAGCCGCCGGCCACCTGGGCCGAGTACAAGGCCGACGCCGAGAAGGTCGCCGCCGCCGATCCGAGCGTGAAGTTCGGCAACGCGCCCAGCGAGGGCAACGATCTGGCGGCCTACACCCTGCAGACCGGTCAGTCCTGGTACTCGGTCAAGGGAGACAGCTGGACCGTCAGCATCGACAACCCCGGCACCCGCAAGGTCGCCGAATTCTGGCAGGACCTGAAGGACAAGGGCCTGGTGCAGAAGTCCGGCAACGCCTGGGACCCGAAGTTCGACAAGGCCGCCACCGCAGGCAAGGTGCTGACGTTCGTCAACGCGTCCTGGGCCGCCGGCGGCCTGAAGTCGGACCTGAAGGGCCTGTCCGGCAAGTGGCGGGTCGCCCCGATGCCGACCTGGGCGGCCGGCGACGGCAAGAGCTCCAGCAACGGCGGCTCGGCCACCTCGGTGATGAGCGGGTGCAAGTCGCCCCGCGAAGCCGTGCAGTTCGCCGATTTCCTGTCCAGTGACCCGCAGGCCGTGAAGACGGCCATCGCAAGCGGGCTGTACCCGGCGTCGAAGGCCGGTCAGCAAGACCCGTCGCTCACGGGGGGTGACCCGTACTTCGGCGGCCAGAAGGTCGGTGACGTGTTCAAGGCCTCCGCCGCACAGGTGCCCAGCACCTGGAAGAACGGCCCGACCTATCAGCAGGTCCAGACGGACCTCACCGGCGCCATGGGCAAGGGCACCCTGCCGGACGCGGTCACCGAGGTCCAGGCCTCGACGCTCGCCGCGATCAAGAAGCTCGGACTGTCGGTGACCAACGGCTGAGGCAGCGGGACTCCAGCCGCCCCGAAGAGTTCCCGCGGCCGCCGGTACCCGGCGCCGCGGGGACCCGCTCCCTGACGACGAACCGCCCAGCGAGGTTTCCATGAGCAGTCCCAGCAGCACCGACACCGCGTCACCGCCGCGGTCCGTGCCCGCGGTCACCCCCCGCAACTCCCCTGCCGGTCGGCGTCGGCGCGCAGGCCGCCGTACCGCGTTGACCGCGTCGGGTTTCCTGGCGCCGTTCGCGGTGCTCTTCCTGACCATGATGGTCGCGCCGATCTGTTACGCGATCTACCAGAGCTTCTTCACCGTCCACCGCAGCGGGCTGTTCGGCGGTGCGCAGTCCACGGAGTTCGCGGGACTGTCCAACTACGTCGCCGCCTTCAGCGACCACGACTTCACCGCGTCGATCGTCCGGGTCGTGCTGCTGGGCTGCGTCCAGGTCCCGGTCATGCTCGGCCTGGCCCTTCTGGTCGCGCTCCTGCTCGACTCCCGCTCGGCCCGGCTGCGGAAGACCTACCGGCTCACATTCTTCCTGCCCTACGCGCTGCCGGGTGCGATCGCCGCGTTGATGTGGTCCTTCCTCCTGGCGAAAGACCTCTCGCCGTTCACCGGACCGCTGTCCCACCTCGGGATCGACGTCGACTTCCTGTCGCCGTCGTGGGTCCCGTTCTCGATCGGGAACATGATCACGTGGGGCTGGACCGGCTACAACATGCTGATCATCTACTCCGCGCTGCAGACGATCCCGGCGGAGGTGATGGAGGCCGCCGCGCTCGACGGCTGCACCGGATGGCGCCTGGCGTGGGCGGTGAAGATCCCGCTGGTACGTCCCGCGCTGGTGCTGACCACGATCTTCTCCATCATCGGGACGGCGCAGCTGTACACCGAGCCGGCGGTGCTGGTCAGTGCGCGCATCCCGGGCGTCGACCCGAAGTTCTCCCCGATCATGAACGCGACCCTGGGCATGGACGTGGGCGGCCAGAACCTGGCCGCCGCCCAGTCCGTCGTGCTCGCGGTGATCACCCTCGTGCTCTCGTTCGGCTTTCTCAAGTACAACCAGCGCAAGGGAGCGATGGCATGAGCGTGATCTCGGTCGGCCGACCGACCCGACCGGCCCGCCGCGGCACGGACATGGCGAGCAAGGTCGTCGTCAACGGCATGCTGGGCCTGATGGCCCTGTACACGCTGATCCCGCTGTGGTGGCTGTTCGTCTCCTCGACCAAGGCCTCGGGCTACCTCTACACCGGTACGCCGCTGTGGTTCTCCCACTTCGACCTGGTCACCAACGTCAGAGACGTGTTCAGCTTCGAGGGCGGCATCTACCCCACCTGGCTCGCCAACAGCGCGCTGTACAGCTTCGTCGGCGCCACCGTCGGCACCCTGCTGTCCGCGATGGGCGGCTACGCGCTGTCCAAGTTCAGCTTCCGCGGCCGGGAAAGCGTGTTCAACGTCATCCTCGCCTCGGTTCTCATCCCGGCGCCGATGTTCGCCCTGCCGTTGTTCCTGCTCATGGCCAAGCTCGACATCACCAACTCCTACTGGTCGGTGCTGCTGCCCAGCTGTGTCAGCCCGTTCGGCGTCTACCTGTGCCGGATCTTCGCCGCGGCGTCCGTCCCGGACGAACTCCTTGAGGCCGCACGGCTCGACGGAGCAGGCGAACAGCGCACCTTCTTCCGGATCGCCCTGCCGCTGATGTCCCCGGCACTGGTGACCGTCTTCCTGTTCCAGTTCGTCGGCATCTGGAACAACTACCTGCTGCCCTCGCTCATGCTCAACACCCCCTCACTGCAGCCCGTCACGGTGGGCCTGGTGCAGTGGCGCGCGGAGTTCGCCAGCGGAGTGCCGCCGTTGCTGCCGATCACCGGTGCGTTCCTGTCGCTGATCCCCCTGCTCGTCGCCTTCATCAGCCTCCAGCGGTTCTGGCGCAAGGGCCTGACCGCAGGCGCCGTCAAATAGCACGTCCGCTGCCCACCCCCGTCCCGCACTGCAAAGGACTACCGCATTGCCCCGCGCCCACATCGAACTCGACAGGCGGGCCGTCATCGCTCCCGTCCGGCGCCGCACCTTCGGCTCGTTCGTCGAACACCTCGGCCGCTGCGTGTACACCGGGCTCTACGAGCCGGAACACCCGAGCGCGAACGACGACGGGTTCCGTATGGACGTCGTCGCGCTCGTCAGGGAGCTCGGAAGCACGGCCATCCGCTACCCGGGCGGCAACTTCGTCTCCGGGTTCCGATGGGAGGACTCGGTCGGCCCGCGTGACAAGCGTCCGGTGCGCCGCGACCTCGCCTGGCACTCGCTGGAGTCGAACCAGGTCGGCCTGGACGATTTCGCCCGCTGGCTCAAGCTAACCGACTCCGAACTGATGCTCGCGGTGAACCTCGGCACGCGGGGCATCCAGTCCGCCCTGGACCTGCTCGAGTACGCCAACCACCCCTCGGGTACGGCGCTGTCGGACCTGCGTGTCGCCAACGGCACGCCCACGCCGCACAACGTGCGCATGTGGTGCCTCGGCAACGAGATGGACGGGCCGTGGCAGACCGGCTTCATGACGGCCGACGACTACGGCAAGATCGCCGCCCGTACCGCCGCCGCGATGAAGATGGCCGACAAGGACCTCGAACTCGTCGCCTGCGGCTCCTCCGGGTCCGGCATGCCGACCTTCGGCGACTGGGAACGCACGGTGCTGGAGCACACCTACGACCACGTCGACTACGTCTCCTGCCACGCCTACTACCAGGAGCACGACGGCGACCTCGGCTCCTTCCTCGCCTCGGCGACCGACATGGACTACTTCCTCGACACCGTCGTCGCGACCGCCGACCACGTGGGGTACAAGAAGCGCTCCAAGAAGAAGATCAACATCTCGTTCGACGAGTGGAACGTCTGGTACCAGAAGGAGCACCACGAGTCCGACGAGGTCAACGACGAGTGGCGGCACGCCCCCCGGCAGCTGGAGGACGTCTACTCGGTGGCGGACGCCGTCGTCGTCGGCAACCTGCTGATGACGCTGCTCAAGCACAGCGACCGCGTCACCTCGGCCTCGCTCGCGCAACTGGTCAACGTGATCGCGCCGATCATGACCGAGCCCGGCGGCCCCGCCTGGCGGCAGACCACCTTCCACCCGTTCTCGATCACGAGCCGGCTCGCCTCCGGCGAGGTGATCCGGCCCCTGATCCAGGCACCGGTGTACGACACCGCACGCCACGGTGAGGCATCCGTCATCGACGCCGTCGCCACCGTCGACGAGGACCGGGCCGCGGTCTTCCTCGTCAACCGTGACCTGCACGAACCCGCGCGGGTCACGATCGACGTCCGGGGCCTTTGCTCGACGCACATCACCGAGGCGGTCACGCTCGCCGACGCCGACGTGTACGCCAGGAACACACTCGCGGAGCAGAACCGCGTGGTCCCGGCCCCGAACACGACCGCGAAGCTCGCCGACGGCGTGCTCACCGTCGAACTGCCACCGGTGTCGTGGACCGCCATCGCGCTTGGCTGAGTACCGCGACCGTTGACGGCGTCCAAGGACTGGCCCCTGACGGCTCTGGGCCATGCGCGGGTAGCACGCCCTGCCCTGGGCCGGCCTCAGGGATGATGGGATCACGGATCCAGTGCTGCACCAACGCTCCCGTGTGGCCGACCGGTTGGGCGCGTTCGCCGAGTTCGTCGTGCACACCCCTCAAGGGTCAGGTGATCCGGTGTCGGCCGAGGTGTTGCTGGAGCTGGCGGTTGTCTGCCGTCTCCGCAACTGAATGCAGTTGATGTACCGCGACATGGCGGGGCGCGGCAGCAGCCGTGCGGCCGATCCCTAGCGGCTCGTCCGCACCCGCAACCGCTGGTATCTGGTCGCGCTCGACGTCGAGCGTCGGCAGTGGCGTACCTTCCAGGTGGACCGGGTGGTGGAAGCTCGGCCACGGGGCAGCCAGTGCGGATCGAGAATCCACCGGACGCCGCGCGCATGGTGGCCGACATGCTGACCAGTGTGGCCGGCCAGTTCGGGGTCGGCCGCCACGTCGGCTGTCGCGCGGATGAACGTCGGCGAGCACCCTCGGCGCGATGGCGGCCGCCAGGCAACTCCGCGGTGCGATCTGAGACCGTTTTCAGTAGGGACCATTTCTCCCCCAAGCCAACCGGCTACGTCGGTACGGCACGATCCAGACGAGCCCAGTTGCCACCACACGGCGCCCACTCCGGCCACGCCCCTCTGCAGAGGGGATGACTCCGCACCGGAGTGCCCCCTTCCGGTTTCTCGCGTCCAGCCAACGTCCAGAATCCAGTGCCCAGCCAGCCGCAGGAGCCATGTTCCGCAACTTCAACCGCTGCGAACTGGAACATCTGCGCAGGTCAGGGACATCCGCACGCCCGACACCGGCAGCGAGGCCGAACTCACGCGCAGCGGATTCAGTCCGCTCAAGCAAAGTTGACGATCCGACAGGACAAATTGAACGTTTCCGCAGGTCAGAGTCCTACACAGGTGGGGCGGGTGGGACTCGAACCCACGGCCGACGGATTATGAGTCCATTCAGGATCTTGGCGGCCCTTGCGTCTCTACGCCGATCCAAGGCGTTCTTGCAGGTTAGACGCGCTCTTCAGCGCTGGGATCAGCTGATCTTTGTCGGTCTGTTCCTGTCCTTGTGTCCTCAACGCGTCCTCACACAGCCATTTAAGGGAGGTCTTCCCCGTGGTGTGCCTGCGGCCGGCGATCCGCGCCCGTGCGACGAGCCCGTTCTCGCGAGCCGACCGGAGCCGAATGCGGGCGGCAGGTTCCGGGAGCCGCGCAGACGTGGGAACCGTGGGCAGAGGGCAGGGGCGGGCCCGATCAGTTGGCCGAGGTGTTCCGTGCCATCTCGGCTGCCTCGGTGATGGCACGTTGTCTGAGATCGCCGAACAGCTGCATCGTGACGGCGGCCAGGACGTCGTCCGCTCCAACAGTCCGCCCGTCCCCGCGGCGGGTGGACAGGGCGAGGAGGGGGTCCTTGAGCAGCGGGGCCGGGGCCGGGGCCGGCTCGCCCGGCACCACCGGACTGACCGTCCCGAACCGCTTGACCCCGCCCTCGCGGACGACCTTGGCCGCGTCCCGGGCCAGGGCCGTCAGGAACACGCTCGCGATTCCGTCCAGGTCGCGGACCATCGCCGGGACCGCCCTCACCCCCCGGCTCCCCAGCAGCCTTCTCACCCCGGCCTCGAACCGGTGGGCGCCGGCCACACCACTCGGTGTACGCGCCCCGCGGCGCTCACGAAGAGACACGAGCGCACCATCGGCGTTGCGCACCTCGCCCATCAGGCCGTGGAAGGTCGGGCTGTGCAGGTACCACGCCGATCCCACCTCCACCTCGATGTTCCGGTCGATCGCCGAGATGAGGTCCTTGGGAATCAGCCTCGTCCTGGCCTCCTCGACCGCCGCGTTTTTCGCGCCGTCGATGATCTCCGTCAGCAGGGTCAGCGTCACCGACGCGGCGGCCCACGCGGCCGGCCGGGAGATGTGCAACGAGGTCACGTCCCTGAACACCGCTTTGACGAGCTGAGGCTTGAACGGCAGGTCGGTCACGACGGAAGCGGTCTGCGGACCGCTGCGCTCGGTGCGCTCGGTGCGCAGGAGTTGTGTGGTCATCGAAGAATTACTTTCTGCTGTCGGAGGTGTCAGTGGCCCATGCCGCACCGGGCGGCGAGACCACAAAGCTCTGCGGAGAGCGCCGAGCCGGCACAGGGCAGGCTGCGCCCGGCATTGCCGCGGGCATCCTCGCCCCGGCCCTCCTGCTCGCCACCCCGTCCTTCGCCGCCACGGCGGCACCGACCGCGGTGACGGTGCCCGCGGTGTCCCCGACCGCGGACGAGCCGGACGCCGACGAGAGGCGCCGACACCACCAGCACGGCTGCCTCTGCGTCCTCGCAGACCACGATTTGGTCCGGCATCGAGGCCAGGGCCTGGAGTCCCGTGAAGCGCCCTCCGAGGAGGTACGTCGCAGCCTGCACGATCCAGGACTCAGGCGTGTTCGGGCTGAGCATGGTGACGCCCACCCCCAGGCCAACGCCGCGCCGACTGAGCGCACCCATGTACTGCGAGACCAGGTCCCGCACCTGGGCGTAGGTCAGTCGCCGGTCGCCCGCGACGAACGCCTCCGACGAGCTGTGCCGCGTCAGCGACTGGACGATGAGGTCGCTCAGCGTCGCACCGGCCGAGGCCGCCGATGCCGGCGAGGAGCTCTGGGTGATGGCGGAGGGAGTCACCCTTCCAGCGTGGGCTCCCACACCATTGGGCTGCCACCGATGTTCCGCCAGGAACTACGGCTACCCCGCCAGCCTCTCACCCATGGGCGCTGCGGGAGGACCGAGCCGACGAGCGATAGCCCCCCGGTGTCTGACCGACCAGCTCGGTGAAGGCGTCGATGAAGCTGCTGGGGTTCGACCAGCCCAGCCGGATCGCCGTGTCGGTGACCGAGGCGCCGTCGCTGAGCTCGATCAGCGCCCGTTGAATGCGCAGCAGGGTGCGCCACTGACGGAAGCTCATCGACAGCTCGCTGCCGAACAGTCGGCTCAGGGTGCGTTCGCTGGCGCCCGTGCGGTGGCCCAGCTCGGCCAGGGTCGCCGGGCTTGCTGGGTCCATGTGAAGCAGGTCGGTGACCGCCTTGAGACGCCGGTCGATCGGCTCCGGGAGGCGCAGCGGCTCCTGTGCGGTGCGGGCGAGCTCGGCGAGTACGACGTCGATCAGCAGCCGCGCACGGGGGCTCTCCAGCGGCTCTCCCTCGCTCATCAGCGCCAGATAGGCCTCGCGCAGCAACGCGCTCGCCACGAAGACCGACGGCTCGGCCGGCAGCTGTCCGGTCAGCGTCACGGGCAGCGACAGCACCCGGATGTCCGTCTCGCCGTACGCCTTGCTGCTGTGCACCGCGAAGGGCGGCACCCACATGATCCGACTGGCCGGCGCCACCCAGGTGCCCACCTGGGTCGCTGTGACCAGGGCCCCACGCGCGGCGTAGCGGAGCTGACCGTAGTCGTGGAAGTGCGCGGCCACGTCGGCGCCATGGGCCAGCGGCGCCGACAACGGCGCATCGTCGGTGCAGAAGCTCGGCTCGCCGCTGGGGTCGGACACGCGATCGAGGCTACCCGACACTGGCGGGTTATCGGGAGAACCTGGCGCGATACCGGTGGTGAGCCTGGCGCCGCAGACGCATCGTGGAGACATGTCACAACAGATCAAGCTCGAGGACGCCGCGCCCGCGTCGTCCTCCCCCCACCGCCGAGGTCAACACCGGACTCGTGCTCTCGCTTACGCCCTGAGTGAAGGGTGGCAGCGATGAGCACACAGACGACCGGCACGATCGCAGTCTTCGGCGCGACGGGGCAACAGGGCGGGGCGGTGGTCGACGCGCTGCTGGACCACAAGGCCACGGTGCGGGCCCTGGTCCGCAACCCGCAATCCGACCGGGCTCAGGCGCTGGCCGCCCGCGGCGTCGAGCTGGCGGCCATCCGGACCGACGACCCGGCGTCGCTGGCCGCCGCGCTGACGGCGGTCGAGGCGTTCTCCTTCATGACCCCGGAAGCGAACAACCTCGAAGAGGTCGAGACGGAGATCCGCATCGGCACCGCGCTCGTCGACGCGGCGGTCGCGGCACGCGTCCCGCTCGTCGTGTTCAACTCGGTCTTCGGCGCGGACCGGGAGCGGGGTGTGCCGCACCATGACTCGAAGCACTCGATCGAGGAGCACCTGAGGAAGTCCGGCCTCAGGGCCGCGATGGTTCGCCCGACCCCCTTCATGGAGGAGATGGCACCGAGCCTGGAGCACGGAGAGATCGTGCTGAGGCTGCCGCTGCCGGAGGACGTCGCCCTGAAGATGATCTCGGTCAGGGACGTCGGCCGGGTCGCCGCCGCGCTCCTGCTCGACACCGCGGAGGCACCCGGCGGAGCCGTCGAGCTCGTCGGCGACGAGCTGACGGGCCCTCAGATCGCCGCGGCGTTCGGCGCGCGCGCCGGGCTCCCGGCACGTTACGAGGCCCTCCCGTTGAGCGTGCTTCCCAGCGACCTCGACAGGGCGATGTTCCGCCAGTTCGCGAAGGCGGCGGAACACCCGTCGGATCTTGCGGTGGTGCGGGCGATCGAGCCGGCCACCCTCGACCTGGCCGAGTGGATCCGATCCACCGGCTGGACCGCGCCCACAAACGTGGCTGGTTCCTGAGCCTCCGAGCCGGAACTAGTCGAAGTGCCGGTGCGGCCGCCACCGGTCCCGGCCAAGTTGATCTTTCACCTAGAGCGACGAGCACTGGAGCAGGACATGAAGGCGATCACCTACACCGAGTTCGGGGGCCCGGAAGTCCTCCGCCTCGAAGAGGTCGACGAGCCGCACGCCGGACCCGGGCAGGTGCGGCTGAAGGTCGCGGCGGCAGGGGTCAACCCGCTCGACTCCAAGATCCGCAACGGGTGGAGGCCGCAAATCGCCCCGCCGTTCCCGGTGATCCCCGGCGTGGAGGCGGCCGGCGTCGTCGACGAGGTCGGCGAAGGCGTGACCGGCGTCGCGGTGGGTGACGAGGTCCTGGGCTGGACCGTCACCGGCGCATACGCCGAGCACGCGCTGGCCGTCGACTTCGGCCCGAAGCCCGCGGACCTCGACTGGGACCTCGCCGCGGCACTGCCCGTCGCCGTCGAGACCTCGGTCCGCGTGCTCGACGCCCTCGGCGTCGGGGAAGGCGACACGCTCCTGCTGCACGGAGCCGCGGGCGTGGCCGGCGCCGTCGGTGTTCAGCTCGCGGTCACCCGCGGCGCCACGGTCATCGGCACCGCCTCCCCCGGCAACCACGACTACCTGCGCTTGCTGGGCGCGATCCCGGTCGCCTACGGCGCCGGCCTCGCCGACCGGGTCCGCGAGGCCGCACCGCAGGGCATCGACGCCGTGTACGACGCCGCGGGGGCAGGCGACCTGGAGGTGTCGATCGACCTGCGCGGCGGCACCGACCGGATCATCACCATCGCCGATCTGAAGGCCGCCGAGCTGGGCGTCACCTTCTCCGGCCCCGGCGCCCCGTTCGGTTCCCGCCTCGGCGAGTACGCCCGCCTCGCAGCCGACGGCAAGCTCACGGTGCGCATCGCGCAGAGCCTTCTGCTGGAGGACGCCGCGAAGGCGCAGGAGCTGAGCGCGAGCGGTCACGCCGCCGGGAAGCTCGTCCTGCGGCCGTAGCTCAGCGCCCGGCCGGCTGGGGAGGCACGACGGCAGCGCACCGGCCAGCCGCCACGGTCCTGGCGAACCCGGCCAGCTCGTCCGCCTCCACCGGTCCTGCCTGCCGCACGGCCTCGAACAGGACACGCCGCCCGCTGTAGTGCTCCTCTCCTCCACGTGCGCGACCAACGCCGATAGCAGCGGCTGGCGTTGCCTGACCCGGTCGGCGGTGCGTTCGTTGATCCGGCGCCGCCGCGCCCCGAACCCCCGCAGGTCCGCCGGCGGGATCGGACACGGCGCGGCCCAGCGCGCCCACCGCTGGGGTTCCTCCAATGCCCAGCTCTGGATGTCCATGTAGAACGCGCGGACCGGCAGCAGCACGCCGGTACCGCCGTCGACCCGTGGTTTGCCGTCCTTGCGCAGCCGGATGGCCTCGCGCCACTGGTCGTAGACTTCCTGCGGCAGGTTCCCAGCCCTTCGCGGGGGACGTAGTCAGTGTCACCTTCCCGGCGCACGATCACCGAGGGCCTGAACGTGATCTCTGCCCTGCTGCTATTTACGCGTCAGAGGCACGCGTGGTGGGGCGGGTGGGACTCGAACCCACGGCTGGCGGTTTATGAGTGGGCGGTTCGTGATTCTTTGAGGGGTTCTGGCGTCGCCTGATGGTGTGAGCTACCAGGGCAATGAGGGGCCGGCGAGGACGGCGCCGGAGCCGCGTTCGAGGTCGTGATGATCGGCCTGCGCCACCAGCAGACGTCTTCCATGGCATGGCACCGCTCGCCGGCCTTCAACTCCGGTTCGTCGCGTCTGCGGCCGTCCGGCAAACAGCCGATGATCACGGCCTCCCCCGGGCCCGGCGCCAACATCCGCACCACGGCGCTGAGCGACGGCGGCATGACAGCCGCATGGCTCAGCAGACAGGCCGGGCTGTTTTCTGTTCGGGCAGTTTCCGCGCCCTGGCGCGCACCAGCTCCTCACGCCCTGCTCCGACGCGATCGAGCTCCCCAGAGTTGAGTCCGAACCCGGTCAGCACGGAGCTCCTCGGGCGGCCGGCCAGAGCCCACGGGGACTGGTCAGCAGACCTCACCGAAACCCTGCGTCCCCAACACGTCCCCAAAATCACGAAAGCGAAGCCGAGGAGACGCTGCCAGCTCGTGACGTTGCTGAGGCACAAGTCCTGATCATCAGCATTGCCGCAGGTCAGCGCGATGTCTGCTCAGCGAGGGAGCGAGAGCCTCGCCCCGTTCCGAAGCCGCGAGCAGCGGATTCAGTCCGTTGAGCGAAAGTTGACGCTCCGACACCTCACGAGGAACGTTTCCGCGGGTCAGGAGCCTGCAAAGGTGGGGCGGGTGGGACTCGAACCCACGGCCGACGGATTATGAGTCCATTGGGGATCTTGGCAGCCCTTGCCGATCATTACCGATTCACGCCGTTCTTGCAGGTCAGACGTGTCGATCAGGGTCAGCCCTGTGCGGTGCTTGTCGGTCTGTTCCTGTCCTTGCGGCCCCTCAATGGCCCCTGGGGGTCGATGAGTTGGACGCTTACCACAGCGGCAGCCGCCTCCGCCCAGTTCAGCCAAGGGGATAGAACCCTTCGTGCAGCGGAGTCCCTTACCGGCGCGATGATGCTCCGCCCCGTTCCACCGGGGTGGAGCATCATCCCTGACGTCACGAAGCGATCCCGCCCACCGGACTGTGCATCGACCTGGGTAGCGGCGCGTCGATCAGGTCAGCCGAGTACGTAGCTCTCATCACCGAAGTCAGCGACGATCTTCAACTTGCCGCCGAGCGCCTTGACGTACGCGGCGAGGGTGTCGACCTCGCTACGCTCCAGCTGGCCCTTCTCGATACGCGAGACGCGGGCCTGGGTGACACCCATGGCTTCGGCGACCTGCACCTGTGTGGTGTGCTGCCGCTTCCGCAACTCGGCGAGGCGGTGCACACGGGAGGCCAGGACCATCGCCTGCGCCCCCTTCTGGATCTGATCCTTTTCGGCATCGGTGAAGGCGAAATCATCAGCCAGGTCTCCCCAGGAGACGGCCTGCGGGTCCTTGAGGTGATCAGTCATCGTGCCCCGTCCTCTCCATCGATTCGCTTCAGATGCTCCGCGTACGCCTGCTCCGCCTGGGGCACCGCGACGCGGTACCAGCCGGACCAGTTGCCTGCCTTGTCACCGCCGACCAGGATCACAGCCTGGCGGTCCGGGTCGAACACGAACAGCAACCGCACTTCCGTGGCCCCTGCCGAGCCGGGGCGGAGCTCCTTGAGGTTCGACAGCACCGAGCCCTTGATCGTGTCCACCAGAGGCCGGCCCAGCGCGGGACCTTCCTCCTGAAGGGCAGTGACAGCCTGGCTGACCTGAATCAGGGTGTCGCGGTCAGTACGGCGCAGGCCGTGAAGCCACGAAAGAGCTGGCTCAACCACGATGATCTTCCAAGTCACGCATGAGCCCCCATCTGCAATTATTACGCTTGCAGCATACACCACTGACGTTATAACGGGAGGGATGCGGTTCTCGCAGTCACCTGCGTGCTCGACGACACGCCACGACGGCAGGAGTCGTCCCCGACATTTGGCCGGGCAGTGCTGCAGTCCGACGCGGGGGCCCTCGCGGAGACGTCGCGGGTGCGGCCGGTCAGCCGCGTTGCCGGCGGGCGCGCAGGGCGTTCCAGTGGTGCAGGCGCTCGGTGATCTGGGCTTCGTAGCCGTTGCGGGTGGGCTGGTAGTACGTCTCGCGGTCCATGTCGTCGGGGAAGTAGTCGTCACCGGAGAAGCCGTCGGCTGTGTCCGGGTCGTACTGGTAGTCCTTGCCGTAGCCGAGGCCTTTCATCAGCCGGGTCGGGGCGTTGAGGATGTGGACGGGTGGCATGAGTGAGCCGGTGTGCCGGGCTGATCGGTGTGCGGCGTTGAAGCCGCGGTAGACGGCGATCGACTTGGGGGCGGTGGCGAGATAGACGACGGCCTGGGCGATCGCCAACTCGCCCTCGGGGGAGCCGAGTCGCTCGTACACGTCCCAGGCGGCGAGAGCCTGCTGGATGGCATGCGGGTCGGCCATACCGATGTCCTCGTTCGCGAAGCGGACCAGGCGGCGCGCTACGAACAGCGGGTCCTCGCCGCCGTCGAGCATGCGGGCGAGCCAGTACAGGGCCGCGTCCGGGTCGGAGCCGCGCATCGACTTGTGCAGCGCGGAGATCAGGTTGTAATGGCCCTCCTGCGCCTTGTCGTACAGCGGGGCCCGCTGCTGGATGTGATGGGCGAGCCCGGCGGTGTCCAGGGTGGTTTCGGTGTCCGGGAGGGCGTGGAGCTGTTCGGCCATGTTGAGGAGGTAGCGGCCGTCTCCGTCGGCCATGGCGATCAGCGCGCGACGGGCGTCCTCGTCCAGGGGCAGATGGTGACCGGTGAGCTGCTCGGCGCGGGCGAGGAGCGTGGACAGTGCGGCTTCATCGAGGCGTTTGAGGACAAGGACCTGGGCGCGGGAGAGGAGCGCGCCGTTGAGTTCGAAGCTCGGGTTCTCCGTGGTGGCGCCGATCAGGGTGACTGTGCCGTCCTCGACGTAGGGCAGGAAGCTGTCCTGCTGGGCACGGTTGAAGCGGTGGATCTCGTCGACGAACAGCAGGGTGCCCTGGCCGATGCCGCGTCGGCTTCGTGCGGTGGTGAAGACCTTGCGCAGGTCGGCCACGCCGGAGAAGGTGGCCGACACCGGTTCGAAGGCCAGGTCGCCAGCGTTCGCGAGGAGGCGGGCGATGGTCGTTTTCCCGACGCCGGGCGGGCCCCACAAGATGGCGGAGCTGAGGCGTTGCTGGGCGACCATGCGGCCCAGCGGGGCGTCCGGGGCAAGGAGGTGGTCCTGCCCGACGACCTCTTCCAGTTGGGTGGGGCGCAGGCGGTCGGCGAGGGGCCGGGCGGGCTCCTCGCCGAAGAGCGGCAGGGTCGGTTCCATTGGTCTCTCGGGTCGGAAGCGGACGTATCAGGACGCGGTGAGTGGTGCACGGGCGCTGACAGGCGTCGGCTCAGCCTCTCGCGGGGAAGCTCGCTGCGCTCATCGGGCACTGGGCCGGTCGCGTCGCGGCAGCCGCTCGGCGACCAGGTCGTAGGAATCCTCCACCGCGTCGGTGACCAGCCGCTCGGTGATGCCGGGTCCCGGCCCCACTGAGATCCAGTGGCGTCTGTCGAGATAGCGGCCCGGGGTGATCGAGGCGTGGCCGCGTTCTTGCACGCGGGCGTGTTCGGGTTCGCACTTGACCGTGATGATCTGTTCGTCCGGGTCCTCGGTGACGATCAGGAACACCTTGCCCGCGACCTTGTACACGTCGAGTCCCGGCGTGAAGGGGTAGCCGTGGCTGACGTCGGGGAGGGCCAGGGCCGCCCGGCGGGCGGTGTCCTGGAGCCGGTCACCGGCCGCGCTCACCGGGCCGCCCGTGCGCCGCTGCCGTAGGTGTGCGGGTCGACGGGCCGCTCGGCCCTGGGCAGACGGGCGACGACGAGCCGGTAGGAGTCGGTGACGAGCTCCCTGACGAGCTCCTTGTCGACGCCTTCTCCGCTCTCCAGGGTGATCCAGTGCTTCTTGTTCATGTGGTAGCCGGGGGTGATGTGGCTGTACTGCTCCCGCAGGGCGTGGGCCTCGCCCGGGTCCGCCTTGAGGATCACGACGGGCCGCCCCGGGACTTCGGTCATCAGCATGAACACCTTGCCACGTACCTTGTAGACCTCCCAGGCCGGGCCGAAGGGGTGCTCCAACCGAGCTCCGGGGAGTTCCTCCGCGCAGTCGGCGGCGGTCTCTTGCAGGGCCGATCCGTTCATGGTGGTGAGCCTTCTCAAGTGGTGAATGACTGGGGCCTCGAAGGAGGCGGAGGGCGCGCCGCGCGGGCGCGGTGGCACCTCCCATCCTTCCGCCGAAGCCGACGCGAAGGGCGGTAGGCTGCGGACACGTGATGGTCGACAAGCGACACTCCGGGCCGAGCAGGCAGGCCGGACCGGCTGCGGTTCCGCTGTACGGTTTCCAGCCCCCGGTCGGTACTCCGTACGGCCTTGAGGTGAGTACCGTCGAGGAGTTCTTCGCTCAGCACGACGACTGGCCGTGGAACCCGCCCTGGCCGGGGCGTGCCACCTTCCATTACCTCATCGCGGTCACCGAGGGTGAGCTGCGGCACGACGTCGACCATGTCACGCGGACCGTCGCTCCCGGCCAGTGGCTGTGGGTGCGTCCCGGGCACGCGCAGTGCTGGCATCCGCCCGGTGCGGCCCGCGGCCCGTTCATCCTGTTCGAACCGGAGGTGCTGCGGCCCGACCTCGCACGCCTCCTGGCACCGCTCACCGCGCACGAGGCCCCCGCCGTGCTCAGCCCGCACCCCGACGACAACGCCTGGCTCCAGCAGACGGCACTCCAACTCCTGGACGAACACCGCGCACTGGGGCGCCGCCCTCTCGACATCCACCACGCCCTACGCCGCAGCCTGCTCGAATCCCTGCTGCTGCGCCTGGCCAACTCCCCGGACATCACCCCCACCGGCACAGCCACGACCACGACCACGGCCGGCACCGGCCGCGCCGACAGGTACGGACGCTTTCTGGACGCCCTGGAGCTGCACTTCCGCGAACTGCACCAAGCCGCGGACTACGCCGAGTTGCTCGGCTGTTCGGTCCGCACCCTGAGCCGCGCCGCCCGGGACGCCACCGGCAAGGGGGTACGTGAACTCATCGACGAGCGGCGCCTGTTGGAAGCCCGGCGCCTGCTGGGAGCTGCCCGGTGGGATGCCCGGACCGTGGCCGTCCACCTCGGCTTCACCGACGCCGCGAACTTCGGCCGCTTCTTCCGCGACCGCACCGGCCTCACCCCGGCCGCCTACGCAGCCGGTGAGGCTGCGACCGGCCCCCCTTCTTCTCCCTCGTTGACGATGTGAGCGGTGACCGGCCGAGTCTCAGTCGGCTGCCTCGACGGTGACGTCGACCGCGCCGTCGTACCTCTGCAAGGCACCGGCCCCCGAGTCGATTTCGCCGAGGACGATGATGCCGGGGGCCGGGATGGACTCGCCGTCGTGGTCGTAGAAGATGGCGATGTCGGGTCCGGGTGGCCAGTAGGCGATGTTGCCGATCTCATAGCTGGACCGCGGCTCGCCGCCCGCGGCGAGAGACCGGGGCAGGTGAGCGTACTTCTCACGCTTGAACAGGTCGTTCATCGGCAGCGTCAGCGGAAGCAATGAGGCAAAGTCGCGTGCCGTCACACTGTCGTCGAGGGTTGCGTGGAGGACGGTCCCTCCGGCGGTCAGTCGGATTTTCATAGGGATTCTTCCCCTGGGGTGTTGTGGGAGTGATCGTCGGCGGCCGACACGTACGCCATGTTCATCGGGGTGCGAGCGTCAGACCGGCCCGGACCCCGTGAAGCCAGCCTCCCCACCACCACGAAGGCAAGTGGGTCGACTTACCATCGCGAACGGTGCCTCCTGGAAGTCCGGCGCTTGCTGGGAGGTGTCTGGCGGCATACGTTGTCGCACCGCTCACCTGTGAAGAGCCCGCCGGATGAACTCCTCGCGGGTCGCGTTTGAGGCGCGCGACACAGCCGCATGATCCACCGTCATATCGGATCCGTGGAAGCCTCCGCCCCACATGTGCAGATCGACGCTCACGCCCGCCTCGGACAACCGGCCGGCGTAGCTCAGGATCTCGTCGCGGAATCCCTCGGCCGAGCCGGTGTCGATGTAGGTGCGCGGCAGCCGGCTGAGGTCCTCGGCGCGGGCCGGCGCGGCGTACTGCGACACCTCCGGGCCGCCGCGCCGCTCACCCAGCACGGAGGTCCACGCGTACCGGTTGCTGTAGCGGTCCCATACGCCTTCGCGGTCCACCATGCGGCTGCTGTGCGTCTCGAAGCGGTCGTCGAGCATGGGGCAGATCAGAACCTGGTGGCTGAGCGAGGGAAAGGCGCGGTCGCGGGCGAGCAACGCGGTGCCCGCCGCGAGACCGCCGCCGCCACTGACTCCGGCGATCATGAGCCGCTCGGGGTCGATACCGAGCTCGGCCGCGTTCTTCGCCGTCCACACCAGCCCCGCGTAGCAGTCCTCGACCGGCGCGGAATCGGGGTGATCCGGCGCCAGCCGGTACTCGACCGACACGACGACCGCACTCCCCTCGATCACATGGGGAAGGAGATGACTCACGTGGTCCCGGCGTCCCCCCATGATCATCCCGCCACCGTGGAGGCTGAGGATGCCTCCCTTGGGACCTCGGTCCACGACGGGGCTGAGAATCAGCACCGTGATGTCCGACTCGCCTTCCGGCCCCGGCACCTGGCGCTCCTCCACCCGCACTCTGCCGCCCGCCGTCAGAGCCTCCGAATCCAACCCGGGGGATCCCGCAGCGATCTGCCGCCGGATCTCTGGCAGGGTCTCGTCCGTCAGGGCCGGAAAGACGGCCCCTCGTGCCTCCTCGACGGGCGCGAGTTCCGGGTCCAACGGGGGCCGGATGGTCGTGGCACCGAAAAAGTCTGCTGCTGTCTGGTCCGTCATCTCTTCTCTCCACCGGAACCTACGGGGAGCGGCGACGCTCACCGCCGGGCTGAGGCACCCACCACGCACGCTGTGTGCGATGACCTTGTCGCGTCCCGCGATCAGGTTTCAGTCGTCGAGGACGACGACGTGCTTGCCCGGCGTGGCTCCGGATTCGAGGTCGGCCTGGGCGTCGCGGACCTGTTCCAGGCCGTGGTAGGTCTTCGCGACCGGGACGTGAAGGCGTCCTTCGGCGATGGCCTGGAGCTGGTGGGCGAGGACGTCGGCCGGGAGGTCGGCGGCCTGACCGCTGTAGGAGGTCAGCCGCACCCCGCCCGGGATCATGAACGGGCTGAAGTCGGGGATCGTCCACTGGCCCGCCAGGGCTCCGGTGAAGCAGACCGTGCCGTGGCGGCGGACGGCGTTGAGGGTGTCGGGGAGGGCCGAGCAGCCGACCAGTTCCAGGGCGGCGTCGACGCCGTCCGGGATCAGCTCGCGCACCTGGTCGGCGAGGGTGCCGTTGTCGACGAGGGGGTGGTCGACGCCTGCGGCCCTCAGTTCACCTGACCTCGCCGCGGTGCGGGTGGTGGACAGCACGGTCGCTCCCAGATCCTTCGCGATCGTGGCCGCGCTCAGCCCGACCGTGGAGGTGCCGCCGCGGATCAGCAACGTCTGCCCGGCCTTGAGGTCCAGGCCGGTGGTCAGCGATCCGTAGGCGGTCTGGAACATCTCCGGCAGCGCACCGACGACGCCCCACGGCAGGCTGGTCTCGAACGGGATGACCTGTGCCACGGGGACAGTCACGTACTGGGCGTAGGCACCGTCGTAGGCGCGGCCCATGCCGCCCATCATCGTGGCCACCTGCTGCCCTGGCCGCAGCTCGCTGTCCTCGTCGGCGTCATCGACCACGCCGACGCCCTCGATGCCGGGCACACGCGGGTAGGCGACCTCCGCATCGGACTCGCCCTTGCGGGTGGAGACCTCGGATTCGTTGACGCCGAACGCTTTGACCTTGATCCGCACCCAGCCGGGCTTGCGGACGGGCACCGGCACATCCTGGATCTCCAGTGCGTCGAGGCCGCCGGGCCGGGTGACGACGACGGCCCGCATCGTCGCCGGTGCGGCGTCGCCGGCTGCTGTCGGTTGGCTCATGTCGTACCTCACTCCGTGTTGTCCCCTGCGTCGTCCGTAACGCCCGCCGGCCGTCAGGGACGGTCGATGCCCTCCCACAGGCCGAGGGCCTGCTGGTAGTGGGCGGTGGCTTCGAAGGGCGGGCTGCCGACGCTTCCCGAGGTGGGTTCGTCCGTGACAGCGGGCCACAGACGGGACTGCTCACCGGTGGCGAAGTCGAGCACGATGTCGCGGATACGCGTGTCACGCTCGGCCTGCTCGGCGCTGCGACCCGACTGCTCCTGGCCGACCAGGGCGTACATCTCGGTGCCGTGCACCGCGGGCGCCCCCTCGGCGGGCCCGATCATCAGGAGATGGGCGTTGCCGCCCGCGGCGGCATGCGCCAGGGCGCCGCGGGCGGCCGGGAGCGCGAAGAGGTAGTCCGCCATGACCGCGGCGCGGACCTCGGCCGGGGTACGGCCGCCCTGGTCGTAGGCGTCGACGATCTTCTGCGCGCGGGAGCGGGAGACACGCCACCCCGCGACCTCGTCGACGACGCGGTCGACGGTGCCCGCGTCGAACCGGTCGAGGTCGTTCGCCACCCACCAGCCCATGTCGTCGCTGGCCATGCTCAGCAGGATGTCGACGTCGCGGTGCGCCCCCGAGGCGAGGACGTCCATGGGATGGACGTGCACCACCGCGCCGGGCTGCCCGATGTCCAGGACGACGCCGGTGGCCTTGTTGTCCACCCCGCCGCGGACTCCGAGGTCCGTCGGGGCGACCTTACGTAGGGCGTCCCTCAGGGAGACCGCGTCGAGGTCGAGCAGCTTCTCCGGGTTGTCCGCTACGCCGAGTTCGGTGACGAACAGGTGCGCGAGCTCCTCGGCCCACCAGGCCGGGACGCTACGAGCGGGCCCGCCGGAGAACCCGGCCAGCCGCCGGTACAGGCCGTCGGCGGAGGAGGCGCCGAGCAGACCGAAGGTGGAGTAGGCGCCGGCGCTGTGGCCGTAGACCGTGACCTGGTCGGGGTCGCCGCCGAAGTGGGCGATGTTCCGCTTGACCCAGGTCAGCGCGGCGATGACGTCCTGCAGGAAAAGGTTGCTGGCCTCAGCGAGCCGCCCGCCGTACTGCGAGAGCGAGAGCGCGCCCAGGGCGCCGAGCCGGTAGTTGACCGACACGCTCACCACGCGTCCCGTCGCGGCGAGACCGGCGGCGTTCGAGGTGGTCTGCGTGTTCGCGCCGAACTCGAATCCGCCGCCATGGATGTACACGGCCACCGGCAGCGTCTTCCCGGCCGGCTGCTCGGGGGCCCACACGTTCAGGTTCAGGCAGTCCTCGCCCATCCCGCTGTCAGCTTCTAGCCAGTCGCCGCTGTCGGGCTGGACGGAGACGACGCCCTTGCGGTCATAGGAGCAGTCCGGATCGAAATCCGCGACTACGGGGCGGCGGTATCGCTCAGCGGTGGCAAACGGGATTCCCCACCAGGACCGCACCCCTGGTGCAGTCGGAGCCTTGGGCGCGGTCGTAGTCATGGCGTGAGAATCCTTCCGGAGCGTTTCGGGTGTTTTGCGCGGCGTGTCGGCAGCTGATCGCTCGCGGTGGCGCTCCCCAAGCATTCCCTGGACTCCGGTAAATCGCCGGGCGGACAGCGGTCACCTGATGGTCACCAGGCGACACCTGCCTGCTCGTCCTCTTCTCCTGGCCCGTCGCCAAGCAGGCGAGGGCGACCTGAGACCCTGCCGTCAGCGGGTCCCCTGACTCGACACGCCGACTTGCCCAGGTAAGCCGGTGCAGCTCGCGGGCCCGAGCATGCCCGCTGATCATGCTGCTGCATCGGACGGTGATCTTCCTGGCCTCGCCCAGGGATGCGAGTCGGCTACCGAAGACGACGGGTGTGGTGTGACATGACGGGGCAGGGCTTCGTTGATCTTCTGAGGTTCGTTCTCGGGGGGGGGGGGCCGTACCTGCCCTAGAAACAGTGCAGGGTCGGCCGTCACACCGGCCGACGGCCGAACCGCAGGGCTCTACCCAAGAGGGGCGAGTAACCCGTCCGGGCGGTTTCCTCTTGGGGCAGTTTCCCCACCCCTGGACGTCATCGCAGATGGAACACAGCGAGGGCGACAGTGTCTACATAGCGCGATGGCAGCCCTGCCGCACACCGGCTAATGGGACAACGAATCGCCCCGTAGACACCGTCGACCGGACACGACCGCGCCGCCCCGGCCCCTGTACGGCCCCTGAGGCTTGGCATCGCCCCTCAGAGCAGTGGCCCGAACGACGATCGGTAACCGCGAGCACCTACTCCGCCGCAGCTCAGAGGGGTTGGAACTCCCCCGACCTCCGCCGGACTCCAAACCCACGAGCAGCGGATTCAGTCCGTTCAGGCAAAGTTGACGACCCGACAGGACAAAATGAACGTTTCCACAGGTCGGAAGCCTGCACAGGTGGGGCGGGTGGGACTCGAACCCACGGCCGACGGATTATGAGTCCGCTGCTCTAACCGGCTGAGCTACCGCCCCATAGCGGCGTGTCGCGTACAGGTGTGCGCGCCGTCTGCCGCAGCATAGCCGCTCATACGATCTCCTGCTTCGGATGGTCGACTTCGCACGCCCAGGAGGACTGCCCTGCCCAGCGGGCGGTTCCCGGGATATGAAAAAGGACCCCGACGGGGTCCCCTTCACCATGCTCCCCCGACTGGACTCGAACCAGTAACCTGCCGGTTAACAGCCGGCTGCTCTGCCAATTGAGCTACGGAGGACCGAGCTCCCCCGACTGGACTCGAACCAGTAACCTGCCGGTTAACAGCCGGCTGCTCTGCCAATTGAGCTACGGAGGAATGCTTGGCTGCATCGAACGTACCTACCTGGGTATTCGCCAGGGGGCGGACGCTCGCTGCGACACATACATTAGCGCAAGCAGGGGGGTGCTCCGCCAATCGGTTCCCCCGGCACCAGCCGCACCGAACGCCTACGAAGGGAAGGGTGGCCGCCATGCGCTACCGGCTCACGTTCGTCGCCGGACTCGCTCTGGGTTACGTGCTCGGCACGAAGGCCGGACGCGAGCGCTACGAGCAGCTGAAGAAGTCCGCACGTCAGGTCGCGCAGAACCCCGCCGTCCGCAACAGCGCGGAGACGGCGGCGCAGCAGGGCCGCCAGTACGCCGGCAAGGCGTACCACGCGGTCAGCGAGAAGGTCGGTGACCGCGTCCCCGACTCGGTCACCGACCGGGTCCGCTCCCTGCGGCGCCACAACGGCAACGCCGGCGCCGAGGACGACTGGGGCACCAGCAACACCTAGGGCCCCCTCAGCGGTAGCGCTCGTACCGTCGCGACACCCGCACTCCCCATGCCCCTCACGGCATGGGGAGTGCTCTGTCTCCCCGCGCCGCACGCCCCGTTCCGGTGGGCGGAAGGCGGGCGGCGGGGGGGTCGGCGCACCCGTGCGGTGCCGTCCCGGCGCGGTCACTGCCGTTCGTGCGGCAGAATTTTGGCCATGGGGATAGTCGCCGGGTTGGACAGTTCGCCCGAATTCACTCGTATCGTCGTTTGTGACGCGGACACCGGAGCCGTGCTCCGGCAGGGATACGCGCCGCATCCGCTCGAGGGCACCGAGACCGGTGGGCGGCCTGCCGATGTCGATCCGCAGGCCTGGCTGCTGTCCCTCGGTGAGGCCGCCGGGGGCGGGCTTCTCGAAGGCGTGCAGGCCATCGGGGTGTCCGCGCAGCAGAACGCGGTCGTACCGCTGGACTCGCAGGGCAACACCGTGCGGCCGGCGATGGTCGGCGGGGACCGGCGGGCGCAGGTCGCCGCGGCCGATCTGGTCGACGCGCTCGGCGGGCGCGAGGCGTGGGCGCAGGCGGTGGGCTGCGTACCGCAGGCCGCGCAGCCGGTGACCAAGCTGCGCTGGCTGGCCAAGAACGAACCGGACGCCGCCGCGCGGACCACCGTCCTGCTCCAGGCCCACGACTGGCTGGTCTGGCAGCTCCTCGGGCGGCCCGGGCGCAGAACCACCGACCGGGGTGGCGCCTCCGGCACCGGCTACTGGTCGGCGGCCACCGGCGGTTACCGGCCGGACCTGGTCGAGCTGGCGCTCGGTCACCAGGCCATGCTGCCCGAGGTGATCGGCCCGTCCGACGCGGCCGGTACGACCCCCGAGGGCCTGCTGATCTCCGCGGGCACCGGCGAGACGATGGCCGCGGCCTTCGGGCTGGGGCTGGGCTTCGGCGACGCGGTGGTGTCGCTGGGGGCCTCCGGGTCCGTGATGGCCGTCCACCCCGAGGCGCTCGTCGACCAGAGCGGGATGATCACCGCGCTGGCCGACGCGACCGGCATGCACCTGCCCGTCGTCACGACGCTGAACGCCGTACGGGCGCTGCGCGGGACCGCCGAGCTGCTGGGGCTGCCGGACCTGGACAGCCTGTCCGACCTGGCGATGAAGTCGACGCCTGGCTCGCACGGGCTCGTCCTGCTGCCTTACCTGGAGGGTGAGCGGACGCCGAACCTTCCGCACACCGCCGGGACCCTGGCGGGGCTGCGCCGGGAGTCGATGCGGGCGGAGCACCTGGCGCGGGCGGCGTTCGAGGGCATGCTGTGCGGGCTCGCGGACGCGCTCGACGTGCTGCGCGGCCGGGGTGTCGAGGTGCGGCGGATCTTCCTGCTGGGGGCGGCCGCCGAGCTGCCCGCCGTACAGGCCGCGGCGCCCGCGCTGTTCGGGGTGCAGGTCGTGGTGCCGCAGCCCGCGGACTACGCGGCGATCGGCGCGGCCCGGCAGGCGGCCTGGGCGCTGGGTGTGTCGCAGGGCACACTCGATCCGCGGACCCCGCCCGCCTGGCAGGGCGCGGCGGCGCAGGTGCTGGACCCGGGCGAGGACCTCGCGGTGGGGCAGGCCGTGCGCCAGCAGTACGTGTCGGTGCGGGAGCAGACCCATCCGGGGGCGTTTCGCGCGTAGCCGGGCACCGGGGGGACGGCGGACGGGCGGGACCGTTCCAGGCCGACGGCCCGCGTGGGCCGTGCGCCCGGGCGGCGGCACGGCGGGGCGGGAGCCACCCCCGGCCGGAAGAAGCACTGCTGTCGGCTTAATCGGTTGAGGTAACACGGGTGGAGTGACCGACGATAGGGGCCAGGGGCAACCACTCGCCCTCTTCGCCGACTCCGAGAGACGTAGCGTGCTCATACGACTTCTGCGGACCTGTCTCAGGCCCTACAGGAAACCCATCGCCCTGCTGGTGCTGCTGCAGTTCCTGCAGACCTGCGCCACCCTCTACCTGCCCACGCTGAACGCGCACATCATCGACAGCGGTGTCGTCAAGGGAGACACCGGCTACATCCTCTCGTTCGGCGCCCTCATGATCGGCATCTCGATGGCGCAGGTCGTCTGCAACATCGGTGCCGTCTACTACGGCGCGCGGACCGCGTCGGCGCTGGGCCGGGACCTGCGGGCCGCCGTGTTCGACCGCGTGCAGTCGTTCTCGGCGCGCGAGGTCGGCCAGTTCGGCGCGCCCTCGCTGATCACCCGGACCACGAACGACGTGCAGCAGATCCAGATGCTCACCCTGATGACGTTCACCCTTCTGGTGTCCGCCCCGATCATGTGTGTGGGCGGCATCATCCTGGCCCTCGGCCTGGACGTGCCGCTGTCCGGGGTGCTGGTCGCGGTCGTGCCGGTGCTGGGCGTCTGCGTGACGCTGATCGTGCGCCGGCTGCGCCCGCTGTTCCGCTCCATGCAGGTGCGCCTGGACACCGTCAACCGGGTGCTGCGCGAACAGATCACCGGCAACCGGGTGATCCGCGCGTTCGTCCGGGACGACTACGAGAAGGACCGGTTCCGGAAGTCCAACACGGAGCTCACCCAGGTGGCGCTGGGCACCGGCAACCTGCTGGCCCTGATGTTCCCCATCGTCATGACGGTGGTGAACCTGTCGTCGATCGCCGTGGTCTGGTTCGGCGCGCACCGCATCGACAGCGGCCAGATGCAGATCGGCGACCTGACCGCGTTCCTCGCGTACCTCATGCAGATCGTGATGTCCGTGATGATGGCCACCTTCATGTTCATGATGGTGCCGCGCGCGGAGGTGTGCGCCGAGCGGGTGCAGGAGGTCCTGGACACCTCCTCCAGCGTCGTCCCGCCCACCGCCCCGGTCCGGGAGCTGCGCCGGCACGGGCATCTGGAGCTGCGCGGCGCCGGGTTCCGCTATCCGGGTGCCGAGGAACCGGTGCTGAAGGGGGTCGACCTGGTGGCCCGGCCGGGCGAGACCACGGCCGTCATCGGCTCGACCGGCAGCGGCAAGTCCACCCTGCTGGGCCTGGTGCCCCGGCTGTTCGACGCGACCGACGGCGAGGTGCTGGTCGACGGGGAGGACGTGGCCGGCATCGACCCGAAGCTGCTCGCCAAAACGGTCGGCCTGGTGCCGCAGAAGCCGTACCTGTTCGCGGGCACGGTCGCCACCAACCTGCGGTACGGCAATCCGGACGCCACCGACGAGGAGTTGTGGCACGCGCTGGAGGTGGCGCAGGCCAGGGGCTTCGTCGAGCGGCTGGAGAACGGGCTCGACTCGCCCATCGCGCAGGGCGGCGGCAACGTCTCCGGCGGCCAGCGCCAGCGGCTGGCCATCGCCCGGACGCTCGTGCAGCGCCCGGAGATCTACCTCTTCGACGACTCCTTCTCCGCGCTCGACTACGCGACCGACGCGGCCCTGCGGGCGGCGCTGTCCCGGGAGACGTCCGAGGCGACCGTCGTCATCGTGGCGCAGCGCGTGGCGACCATCCGGGACGCCGACCGGATCGTGGTCCTCGACGAGGGCCGGGTCGTCGGCACCGGCCGGCACCACGAGCTCATGGCGGACAACGAGACCTACCGGGAGATCGTGCTCTCCCAGCTGACGGAAGCGGAGGCCGCCTGATGGCCGGGCCGATGGGACGGATGATGGCCGGGGGCGGCCCCGACCAGCGTTCGATGGACTTCAAGGGGTCGGGCAGGCGTCTGATCGCCCGGTTCGCACCGGAACGCGGCACGATCTACGGGCTGCTGGTCTGCGTGGTCGTCAGCGTGGGCCTGAGCGTGATCGGGCCGAAGATCCTCGGCAAGGCCACCGACCTGGTCTTCGCGGGCATCGTCGGGCGGCAGATGCCGGCCGGGATCACCAAGGAGCAGGCGCTGCAGTCGATGCGGGACCGGGGCCAGGGCTCGGTCGCCGACATGCTCCGCAGCACCGACTTCACGCCGGGCAAGGGCATCGACTTCGGCGCCGTCGGGGACGTACTGCTGCTCGCGCTCGGTACGTTCCTGGTCGCCGGACTGCTGATGGCGGTGGCGACGCGCCTGGTGAACCGGGCGGTGAACCGGACCATGTTCCGGATGCGCGAGGACGTGCAGACGAAGCTGTCGCGGTTGCCGCTGTCGTACTTCGACAAGCGGCAGCGCGGTGAGGTGCTGAGCCGGGCGACCAACGACATCGACAACATCGGGCAGACGCTCCAGCAGTCGATGGGCCAGCTGATCAACTCGGTGCTCACCATCGTCGGTGTGCTCGTGGTGATGTTCTGGGTGTCGTGGCTGCTGGCACTGGTGGCGCTGGTGACGGTGCCGCTGTCGTTCGTCGTGGCGACCCGGATCGGCAAGAGGTCGCAGCCGCACTTCGTGCAGCAGTGGCGCACCACCGGCAAACTCAACGCCCACATCGAGGAGATGTACACCGGGCACGCGCTGGTGAAGGTGTTCGGGCGGCAGGAGGAGTCGGCGGCCCAGTTCGCCGAGGAGAACGACAGGCTGTACGAGGCCGGTTTCAAGGCGCAGTTCAACAGCGGGATCATGCAGCCGCTGATGATGTTCGTGTCGAACATCAACTACGTGCTGGTGGCGGTCGTCGGCGGGCTGCGGGTGGCGTCCGGCGCGCTGTCCATCGGTGACGTGCAGGCGTTCATCCAGTACTCGCGGCAGTTCTCGATGCCGCTGACGCAGGTCGCGTCGATGGCGAACCTGGTGCAGTCGGGTGTCGCGTCGGCGGAGCGGATCTTCGAACTGCTGGACGCGGAGGAGCAGTTGGCCGACCCGGTGCCGGGGGTGCGGCCCGAGGAACTGCGCGGACTGGTGGCGCTGGAGCACGTCTCCTTCCGCTACGAGCCCGAGAGGCCGCTGATCGAGGACCTCTCGCTGACCGTGGAGCCGGGGCACACGGTCGCGATCGTCGGCCCCACCGGAGCCGGCAAGACGACCCTGGTGAACCTGCTCATGCGGTTCTACGACGTCTCCGGCGGGCGCATCACCCTCGACGGCGTCGACATCGCGAAGATGTCCCGGGACGAACTCCGCGCCGGCATCGGCATGGTGCTGCAGGACACCTGGCTGTTCGGCGGCACGATCGCGGAGAACATCGCCTACGGCGCCTCGCGCGAGGTCACGCGCGGGGAGATCGAGGAGGCGGCGCGGGCGGCGCACGCGGACCGGTTCGTGCGGACGCTGCCCGAGGGCTACGACACGGTGATCGACGACGAGGGCACGGGTGTCAGCGCCGGTGAGAAGCAGCTGATCACCATCGCGCGGGCGTTCCTGTCCGACCCGGTGATCCTGGTGCTCGACGAGGCGACCAGCTCCGTCGACACCCGCACCGAGGTGCTGATCCAGAAGGCGATGGCCAAACTCGCGCACGGGCGAACGTCGTTCGTGATCGCGCACCGGCTGTCGACGATCCGGGACGCGGACACGATCCTCGTCATGGAGAACGGCGCGATCGTCGAGCAGGGGACGCACACCGACCTGCTCGCGGCCGACGGGGCGTACGCGCGGCTGTACAAGGCGCAGTTCGCGCAGGCGGTCGCCGAGGTCGACTGAGGTCCGTGGCGGCCGGGCGGGGGCCGCCGGCGGTCGAGCGGCCCCCGTGCTCAGTCCAGGTAGCCCCGCAGCTGGTCCGCGAAGGCGTGGTCGCGGAGCTTGTTGAGGGTCTTCGACTCGATCTGCCGTATCCGCTCCCGGGTGACGCCGAAGATGCGGCCGATCTCCTCCAGGGTGCGGGGGCGGCCGTCGACGAGTCCGTAGCGGAGCTGGACGACCTTGCGCTCGCGTTCGCCGAGAGTGGAGAGCACCGCCTCCAGGTGTTCCCTGAGCAGCAGGAACGCGGCCGACTCCACCGGGGAGGCCGCGTCGCCGTCCTCGATGAGGTCGCCGAGGGCGACGTCGTCCTCCTCGCCGACGGGTGCGTGCAGCGAGACCGGTTCCTGGGCGAGGCGCAGGACCTCGCTGACGCGCTCGGGGAGCAGGTCGAGGTGGGCGGCGACCTCTTCGGGGGTCGGCTCGTAGCCGCGTTCCTGGAGCATGCGGCGCTGGACGCGGACGACCCGGTTGATGAGTTCGACGACGTGGACCGGGACGCGGATGGTGCGGGCCTGGTCGGCGAGCGCGCGGGACATGGCCTGCCGGATCCACCAGGTGGCGTAGGTGGAGAACTTGTAGCCGCGGGCGTAGTCGAACTTCTCCACCGCGCGGATCAGGCCCAGGTTGCCCTCCTGGACCAGGTCGAGCATGGTCAGGCCGCGGCCGACGTACCGTTTGGCGACGGAGACGACCAGCCGCAGGTTCGCCTCGATGAGCCGGCGCTTGGCCATCCGCCCCAGGACGATCAGCCGGTCCAGGTCGAGGGCGAGGCTGCTGTCCAGGTCGGGCGTGCTGGTGAGCTTCTCCTCGGCGAACAGACCGGCCTCGACCCGGCGGGCCAGGTCGACTTCCTCGGCGGCGGTGAGCAGCGGGATACGGCCGATCTCCCGCAGGTACTGGCGGAACAGGTCCGAGGAGGGGGCTCCGGTGTCGGGGCGGACCCGGACGGGCTCGGGCGGTTCGACGGCCTCGGGGGCCTCGTCCGCCACCTCGGCGGGCGGGGTGTCCGGTTCCGTCTCGGGGTGGAGCGCGGCACGGTTCTGCGGGGGCACCGCGCCGAGGACGTCGGTTTCCGCGTCCGGTTCCGTGCCGTCCGTCGAGCTGTCGGTCTGGGTGAGGGTCTGGGTCTGCACGGGGGCGACCTCCAGGATGATCGCTGCTGAGGTGTGCGGCAGCGCTGCTTCGGGGACGGAGTCGGCGGCCTCGCCGCGGTCCGGCCCGTACGCGATGAGCGGAACCGCGGGGATGTGGCATCCGTGGGGGACGGATCGGCCGCGCTCCGAGGACTCAGGCACCGGAACCCAGTGTGGAGTACGACACATCGCCGCCACGAGGGGCGTGCGGCGACTTTCTGAGTCCGGTCTGTGACCGGCTGATTACCAGCGCCGCGATCGCGGGTGCCTCGCACGCCCCTGATCTGGGACGATCCGCACGTGTCCGCCTTCTCGCACGAGGGCCACCGCGTCAGCGAGTACCCGCGGTTCGAGGACGCCGGGCGGGAGTTCGCTGAGCGGGAGTTCGCGGGGCGGCCGGTGCGGACTCGGGGGCCGACGTTCGGGGGGCGGCCCCGCTGACCCGCCTCAGAGCGCGGCCGCGCCCTGCACGCGGAGAGCCTGGTCGTACTGCTGGAGGACCCACAGTTCGTTCTGTACGGCGGCGAGTTGGGCCGGGTCGCCGTTGCTGCCGAGGCGGGCGAGGGTGCTCTGGATGTCGCGGACGCGGCGCTCGACGGCACGACGGCGGACGGTGACCAACTGGTCGCCCGCGTAGGCCTCGTCGACCGTCTTGCGCATGATCGCCTCGACCGCCAGCTCGGTGACCATCGCGCGGACGGTGTCGTCGGGGGCGACCTCACGCACGCGGACCAGGTACTCCTGCGGATCCTGCGTGCCGTACTCGGCGCCGCCCGCCTCCTGGACGGCCTCACGCACGGCCGCGTAGACCGGGGCGGTGAACTCGTCGACGCCGTACGCGTCGAAGGCCGGGGAGACCAGGTCGGGGCGCTGGAGGGCGAGCTTGAGGAGTTCGCGCTCGGTGGCGTAGACCGGGTTGCGGAGGTTCAGCGCCGGGCCGGACGCGCCGGCCCGGGGCCCGGAGTCGTACGGCCTGGAGTCGGGTGACGCGGGCGCCGGGCCCTTGCCGCCGCGGTCGCGGGCCCAGCGGGCCAGCTGGGCGACCCGCTTGACGACGAACTGCGTGTCGAGGATGCCGAGCATGCCGGCGAGCTGCACCGCGACCTCGTGCTGGGCGCCGGTGTTCTTGATGCGGGCGACGATCGGGGCCGCCTCGTCGAGAGCGGCGGCGCGGCCGGCCGGGGTGTCGAGGTCGTAGCGGACGACGATCTGGCGCAGGGCGAACTCGAACAGCGGGGTGCGGGGCTCGACCAGGTCGGCGACCGCCTCGTCGCCCTTGGCCAGCCGCAGGTCACAGGGGTCCATGTTGTCCGGCGCGATCGCGATGTACGTCTCGGCGGCGAACTTCTGGTCGTCCTCGAAGGCGCGCAGGGCCGCTTTCTGGCCGGCCGCGTCACCGTCGAACGTGAAGATCACGCGGGCGCTGCCGTTGTCCATCAGCAGACGGCGGAGGATCTTGATGTGGTCGGTGCCGAAGGCGGTGCCGCAGGTCGCGATGGCGGTGGTGACACCGGCGAGGTGGCAGGCCATGACGTCGGTGTAGCCCTCGACGACGACCGCGCGGCTGGACTTGGCGATGTCCTTCTTCGCCAGGTCGATGCCGTAGAGCACCTGGGACTTGCGGTAGATCGCGGTGTCGGGGGTGTTGAGGTACTTCGGGCCGTTGTCCGACTCGTACAGCTTTCGGGCGCCGAAGCCGACGACCTCGCCGCCGATGTCGCGGATGGGCCACATCAGCCGGCCGCGGAAGCGGTCGATGGGGCCGCGGCGGCCCTCCTGGGAGAGCCCGGACAGGAGCAGTTCCTTGTCGGTGAAGCCCTTGCCTCGGAGGTGGCGGGTGAGATGGTCCCAGCCCTGCGGGCTGTAGCCGACGCCGAAGTGGGCGGCGGCGGCCTGGTCGAAGCCGCGCTCGGCGAGGAACTTGCGGCCCGTCTCGGCCTCCGCGGAGGCGTCGAGCTGCTCCGCGTACCACTGGGCGGCGGCCTTGTGGGCCTCCACCAGGCGGATGCGCTCGCCGCGCTGGTGGGCGGGGTTGTACCCGCCCTCCTCGTAGCGCAGGGTGATGCCGGCCTGGGCGGCGAGGCGCTCGACCGACTCGGAGAACGTGAGGTGGTCGACCTTCATCACGAACGTGATGGTGTCGCCGCCCTCCTGGCAGCCGAAGCAGTGGAAGAGTCCCTTGCTCGGGCTGACCTGGAAGGACGGCGACTTCTCGTCGTGGAAGGGGCACAGCCCCTTCAGGTTTCCGCCGCCCGCGTTGCGCAGCTGGAGGTACTCCGAGACGACGGCGTCGATCGGGACCGCGTCCCGTACCGCCTTCACGTCCTCGTCGTTGATCCGTCCTGCCACGAGGTGATTCTACGGGGCGGGACCGACAGCGGTGACGGTCAGGACGTCAGGTCGCCCAGCGGAACGTGCGGGTCGGCCAGTGCGTCCGTGTCCAGCGGGGCCCCGGAGCGGATCAGCTGCTGGATGGGCTCGGTGACGTCCCACACGTTCACGTTCATCCCGGCCAGCACACGGCCCTGCTTCACCCAGAACGCGATGAACTCCCGCTTGCCCGCGTCCCCCCGGATCACCACTTCGTCGTACGACCCCGGGGGCGCCCAGCCGGAGTACTCCAGCCCCACGTCGTACTGGTCGGAGAAGAAGTAGGGCACCCGGTCGTAGACGAGGTCGCGGCCGAGCATCGCGCGGGCCGCCGCCGGTCCGCCGTTGAGGGCGTTGGCCCAGTGCTCCACCCGCAGCCGGGTGCCGAACAGGGTGTGGTGGAAGGAGGCCGCGTCACCGGCCGCGTAGATGTCCGGGTCGGAGGTGCGCAGCCGCTCGTCGACCGCGATCCCGCCGCCGTGCGCCCGGTCGGCCAGCTCCAGGCCGGCCGCCTCGGCGAGGGCGGTGCGCGGGGCGGCGCCGACCGCCGCGAGGACGTCGTGCGCGGGGTGCTCCTCGCCGTCGTCGGTCCGGGCGGCGAGGACCATGCCGTCCTGCCCGACGATCTCCGTCAGCCTCGCGCCGAAGTGGAAGCGGACGCCGTGCTCGCGGTGCAGCTCGGCGAAGAGGTTGCCGAGTTCGGGGCCCAGGACGCCGTGCAGCGGGGTCGGCTCGGGCTCGACGACGGTGACCTCGGCGCCGTACTCGCGGGCCGCCGCCGCGACCTCCAGGCCGATCCAGCCGGCGCCGGCGATCACCAGGTGGCCGTTGTCCCGGCCGAGGGTGGCCAGGACGCCCTTGAGCCGCTCGGCGTGCGCGAGGCGGCGCAGGTGGTGGACGCCCGCGAGGTCCGTGCCCGGGATGTCCAGACGGCGGGGCTCCGCGCCGGTGGCGATCAGCAGCTTGTCGTAGTGGACGAGCGTGCCGTCCTCACCGAAGCGGACCGTCCTCGCGGCGCGGTCGACGGCGTCGACGGTCTGCCCGAGGTGCAGCTCGATGTCGTTGCGGGCGTACCAGGCGGGCTCGTGCACGAAGACGCTGTCGCGTCCCTCCTTGCCGAGCAGGTAGCCCTTGGACAGCGGCGGCCGCTCGTAGGGGTGGTCGCGCTCGTCGCAGATCAGTATCACGCGTCCGGTGAAGCCCTCCGCTCGGAGCGTCTCGGCCGCTTTCGCGCCGGCCAGGCCGCCTCCGATGATGACGAACGTCTGATCCGCGTCGACCACTTGATGCCTCCTCGTAAGGGTGCCGCCACATGCGAGCGTCCCGCACGCAGCGTGATGGGGGAAGAGGGAGTGGCCCGATCAGGCCACGGAGGGTCACATTCGGACCCTTTGGGGGCCACAGAGGTGTCTCGTGTGACACGAGTGCCCCGAACGGGCCCCGGTCATGGGCGCCCGCGCAGATGGGCGTGCAGCGAACGGGCCGACGCGTCGGTGAGGGACGCGATCTGGTCGACGATCACCCGCTTGCGCGCCCGGTCGTCACCGGCCTGGTCGAACAGCGCGCGGAACTGGGGGTCCAGCCCGTCCGGAGCGCGGGCGGTCAGCGCCTCGGCGAGCTCCGCGACCACGATCCGCTGGTCGGCGCGCAGCCGCTCCTGCTCGGCGCGCTGCATGACGTACCGGTCGGCGACCGCCTTGAGGACCGCGCACTCCAGGCGGGCCGCCCGCGGTACGACGAGTTCGGCGCCGTAGCGCGTGAGCCGGCCGCCGCCGTACGCGGCGCGCGTGGCGACCTCCGCGGCCAGGCAGAACCGGCCGATGAGCTGACTGGTGGCGTCCTTGAGGCGGGCCTGCGCGACGGCCGACCCGTCGTATCCGTGCGGCCACCACTCCTGGTCCTGCAGGCGGTCGAGGGCCTCGGCGAGTTCGGCGGGGTCGGTGTCGGCGGGCACGTAACGGCCGACGGCGACGGCGAACACCTCCTGGCGCTCCGGCTCCGCGTGCAGGCAGTCGGGGTCGACGTGACCGGCGTGCAGGCCGTCCTCCACGTCGTGCACCGAGTAGGCCACGTCGTCGGACCAGTCCATGACCTGCGCCTCGAAGGTGATACGGCTGCCGGGAGCCTCCTTGCGGACCCAGTCGAAGACCGGCCGGTCGTCCTCGTACACGCCGAACTTCCGCGACCGGGGGTCGGTGGGGTGCCCGCCCCGCGGCCACGGGTACTTGGTGGCGGCGTCCAGGGCGGCGCGGGTCAGGTTGAGGCCGACGCTGACGAGGTCGCCCGTCTCCGACGACGTCACGAACCGCTTCGGTTCGATCCTGGTCAGCAGGCGCAGCGACTGGGCGTTGCCCTCGAAGCCGCCGCAGTCCTCCGCGAACTCGTTGAGTGCCTGTTCGCCGTTGTGGCCGAAGGGCGGGTGGCCGAGGTCGTGGGACAGACAGGCCGCCTCGACGAGGTCGGGATCGCAGCCCAGCGCGGCGCCGAGCTCACGGCCGACCTGGGCGCACTCCAGGGAGTGGGTCAGGCGGGTGCGGGGGCTGGCGTCCCAGACGCGGCTGCGGGTGCCGGGGGTCACGACCTGGGTCTTGCCGGCGAGTCTCCTCAGCGCGGACGAGTGCAGGATCCGGGCGCGGTCGCGCTGGAAGGCGGTGCGGCCGGGGCGTTTGTCGGGCTCGGTGGCCCAGCGGTCGACTGACGTCGGGTCGTAGCCGGGGGGTGGGGACTGGGGCTCGTAGGGCTGGGGGGTGGCGGGTGCGGTGCCTTCCATGTCTCGACAGTAGGGGGCGGGGTGCCCTGCGGGCGGCTTGGGGGGGATTTGGGGGGGCGTGCGGTGGGGTTGGGGGGTGTGGAATTCCCCGCGTCCCCGAAGTCGGTGGGGGATCCGTCGAGGGGTTGGTGCGGGTGGGTGGGGGGTTTTGCGCAGTTCCCCGCGCCCCTGGAGGGGTGGGTGGGGGAACCGTTGAGAGTCCGTGACCCGTCCGTCGGGGGATTTCGCGCCCCTGGAGGGGTGGGTAGGGGGACCGTCGAGAGTCCGTGACCCGTCCGTCGGGGGATTTCGCGCAGTTCCCCGCGCCCCTGGAGGGGTGGGTAGGGGGACCGTCGAGAGTCCGTGACCCGCCCGTCGGGGGATTTCGCGCAGTTCCCCGCGCCCCTGGAGGGGTGGGTGGGGGAACCGTCGAGAGTCCGTGACCCGTCCGTCGGGGGTTCGCGCAGTTCCCCGCGCCCCCGAAGAGGGGGGCCGGTCAGGCTGGGGTCAGGGCTTGGGGGGTGGGGGTCGGGGTGTGGGTGGATTGGTCGTAGTGGTGGAGGAGGAGGTGGGCCATGGCCGGGTGGGTGCCCAGGGGGGCCGAGGCGATCCAGGGGGCGGCCTGGGCGCACTCCGTGGCGAAGCGGCCGGGGGCGGTGAAGCAGGAGGCGACGGCGACGCGCTCGTGGCCGCGGGCGGCGAGGGCGCGCAGGGCGGCGGGGACGGTCGGGCCGGCGGTGGCGTAGGCCGGGACCACCGGGACGCCGAGACGGTCCGCGAGGAGCTGCGCGGTGCGGCCGGTGTCGACGGCGGAGTCCGGGTCGCGGGAGCCCGCGGCGGCGAGGACCACGGCGTCGGCGGTCCGGGGGCGCCAGCCGGCCTCCACGAGACGGGCGTACAGGGCCTCGACGAGCAGCGGGTGCGGGCCCAGCGGGGCGGCCACCCGGGTGGCCAGCGGGGCGGCGGCGGCCATCTCGGGGATGTCCTGCTTGACGTGATGGCCGCGGCTGAGCAGGAGGGGTACCAGGACCGCCTCCTCCGTGCCCATGTGCGCGAGGGCGGTCAGGGTGTCGGGCAGCAGCGGCTCGTTCAGCTCGATGTGACCGAGGTGCACGGGCAGCCCCGGCCGCAGCTCGCGGACGCGGTCGAGGAGCGCCCGGACCGTGCTCAGCGCGCGCGGGTTGCGGCTGCCGTGCGCCACGACGACCAGCGCGGGCGGGTCGGGGCGCCGCCTGCCGTCGAGCGAGACGAGACTGAGCTGACCCGCGAGCTGACTGCTGATCCGGTTCAAGAGGTGCGCCGTACTGTCGAGGTGAGCCCCCTGGGCCTGAGGGCCGGGGCCGGTCGTGGACTCGTGGCGAGCAGGGTTCGACGCCGTCATGCACCGATGGTGCCGGGCGCAGGTTGCCGCCCCGTTGCACGGGAATGACGGGTGTTTGCCGGGGGTTCACGGACGGGTGCACGGGGTGTGTGAGGCGGACTGAACTGCGGTTTCACTCGTTGTGGTGAACCTGGTCACCTCCGGGCGACCGAACCGGAGAGCATCGCACTGCGTCTCTCTCGGTCGAGAGCCGACCGGGGAGGAACCGTCCGATGCGCCACCTGAGACTCCGCAGACCCCGGCTGCCGCGCACCCGCACCGGACGCCGACGGCTGGTGCAGGCCGTGATGGCCGGCTGCGTGCTGGCGCTGCTGCCGACGACCTGGATGTGGGTGGTGACGGCCGACCGGCTGCGGACGACGGCGGACGCGCCCCGCGCCGACGTGGCCGTCGTCTTCGGCGCCGGTCTGTGGGACGGCGAGCCCTCGCCGTACCTCGCGCACCGGCTGGACGCGGCGGCCACGCTGTACCGCGAGGGCCGGGTGGAGGTGGTCCTCGTCACTGGCGACAACAGCCGCAAGGACTACGACGAGCCCGACGCGATGCGCGGCTATCTGACCCGGCACGGCGTCCCCGGCCGGCGGATCGTCAGCGACTACGCCGGCTTCGACACCTGGGACTCGTGCGTCCGCGCCAAGAAGATCTTCGGCGTGGACCGGGCCATCCTGATCAGCCAGGGCTTCCACATCCGGCGGGCGGTCGCGCTGTGCCGGGCGGCCGGCGTCGAGTCGTACGGCATCGGTGTCGCCGCCAAACACGACGTGACCTGGTACTACGGCGGTGCACGGGAACTGCTCGCGGCCGGAAAGGCGGCGCTGGACGTGGTGTTCGAGCCCGACCCGCGCTTCCTCGGCCCGAAGGAGCCGGGGGTCGCGCGGGCGCTCGCCGCAGGCCGGTGACACCCGCCTCACGCGTCCCTCACTCCGGCCGGCCGGCGGCGGGGAGGTCGGCGTCCCGGCCGCGTAACAGGGCGCCGTCCCGGGCGTAACACGGCCGACGCACGCTGAGGGGCATGGAGAACTCCGTGACGCCCACGCACTGCCCGTACTGCGCCCTGCAGTGCGGGATGAACCTGACGCCCGCACCGGACGGGACGGTCGAGGTGACCGAGCGCGCGGACTTCCCCGTGAACCGGGGTGCCCTGTGCGGCAAGGGCCGTACGGCGCCGGCGGTGCTCTCCTCCCGGGTGCGGCTGACCTCCCCGCTGGTGCGCTCCGGGGGCACGCTCGTGCCCGCCTCCTGGGAGGAGGCGCTGGACCGGATCGCCGGGGAGTTGTCCCGCACGCGTTCGGAGCATGGCCCGGACGCGTGCGGGGTCTTCGGCGGGGGCGGCCTCACCAACGAGAAGGCGTACACGCTCGGCAAGTTCGCGCGGGTCGTCCTCGGCACCTCGCAGATCGACTACAACGGGCGCTTCTGCATGTCGTCGGCGGCCGCCGCCGGCACCAGGGCGTTCGGCCTGGACCGCGGGCTGCCCTTCCCGCTGGAGGACATCCCGCGGACGGGCTGTGTGATCCTGGTCGGCTCCAACCTCGCGGAGACCATGCCGCCGGCGCTGCGCTATCTGAGCGAACTGCGGGAGAACGGCGGCACGTTGATCGTCGTGGACCCGCGGCGCACGAAGACCGCCGAGCAGGCCGACCTGCACCTCGCACCCCGGCCGGGTACCGATCTGGCCCTCGCCCTGGGCCTGTTGCACCTGGTCGTGGCCGAGGGCCGGGTGGACGAGCCGTACGTCCGTGAGCGGACCGCGGGCTGGGAGGACGCCCGGGCGGCGGCGATGGCGCACTGGCCGGAGTACGTGGAACGGATCACGGGGGTGTCCGTTCCCCAACTCCGCGAGGCCGTCCGCATGTTCTGCGAACCGGAGGCCGCGATGGTGCTCACCGCCCGCGGACCCGAGCAGCAGTCCAAGGGCACCGACACGGTGGGCGCGTGGATCAACCTGTGCCTCGCCACGGGCCGGGCGGGGCGGCCGCTCTCCGGGTACGGCTGCCTGACCGGACAGGGCAACGGGCAGGGCGGTCGCGAACACGGCCAGAAGGCCGACCAGTTGCCCGGGTACCGCAAGCTGACAGACCCGGCGGCGCGCCGGCACGTGGCCGAGGTGTGGGGGGTGGACCCGGACTCGCTGCCGGGGCCGGGGCGCAGCGCGTACGAACTCCTCGACGCGCTGGGCACGGACATCCGTTCCCTGCTGCTGATGGGTTCCAACCCGGTGGTCTCGGCCCCGCGCGCCGCGCACATCGAGGAACGGCTGCGCTCCCTGGACTTCCTGGCCGTCGCGGACGTGGTGCTGTCGGAGACGGCCGCGCTGGCGGACGTGGTGCTGCCGGTCACCCAGTGGGCCGAGGAGACCGGCACGACGACCAACCTGGAGGGGCGGGTGCTGCTGCGGCGGCGCGCGATCACGCCCCCGGACGGTGTCCGCAGCGACCTGGAGGTCCTGCACGAGGTCGCCGACCGCCTCGGCGTGGAGAAGGGCTTCCCGACCGACCCCGAGGAGGTCTTCGAGGAACTGCGCCGCGCGAGCGCGGGCGGGCCGGCGGACTACTCCGGGATCACCTACCGCAGGCTCGCGGAGGAGAACGGGGTGTTCTGGCCGTGCCCGGCACCGGCACCGGCTCCCGAGGACGGGACCGGCGCCGGCTCGGCGGTGCGCGCCGCGGAGGGCGGCGGGGGGCCGGGGAACCTGCCGGTGCCGTACGACACCAGCCGGGACGTCCACCCCGGCACCCCCCGTCTCTTCCTCGACCGGTTCGCCACCGAGGACGGGCTCGCCCGGTTCGTCGCCGTGTCGCACCGGGCCGCCGCCGAGGAACCGGACGACGAGTACCCGGTGCTGCTGACGACCGGGCGGGTCGTGGCGCAGTACCAGTCCGGGGCGCAGACCCGGCGCGTGGACGAGCTGAACGCGGCCGCGCCCGGCCCGTTCGTGGAACTGCATCCGCGGCTGGCGGAGCGGCTGGGCGCGGCCGAGGGCGACCCGGTGGTGGTCGTGTCCCGGCGGGGCCGGGCCGTGGCGCCGGCGCGGATCACCAGCGGCATCCGGCCCGACACCGTCTTCATGCCGTTCCACTGGGCGGGCGAGGGCCGGGCCAACACCCTGACCAACCCGGCCCTCGACCCGATCTCACGGATGCCGGAGTTCAAGGTGTGCGCGGTACGGCTGGAGACACCGACACCGACACCGACACACACGCCGACGGCGTGACCGGGCGGCTTCCCCGCTCCCCGCGAGGGCGTCGGTGACTTCGGGGCGGCGGGAGCGGCGGGGTGACCTGAGCGGCCGCACGGCCGGGTGACCGGAACGGCCGGGTGATCCGAGCGGTCGGCTGACCCGCACGGCCGGGTGACCGGAACGGCCGGCTGACCCGCACGGCCGGGTGACCGGAACGGCCGGGTGATCCGAGCGGTCGGCTGACCCGCACGGCCGGGTGACCGGAACGGCCGGCTGACCCGAGCGGTCGGCTGACCCGCACGGCCGGGTGACCCGAGGGGTCGGCTGACCCGCACGGTCGGCTGACCCGCACGGTCGGCTGACCCGAGCGGTCGGGTTGGATCCGCGGACGCCGGCCGAGGCGGCGGGGCCGGCCCACCCCGCCGGCCCACCACGTCGGCAACCCAGCTCCCTCGGCCGCCCGCTCACCCCGCCAACCAGTCCCCGCCCTCGATCAGTTCGCCGCCGGCCCGCAGCCGTGCGGCGACGGCGGGTGCGGCGACGTACACCCAGGCCCGTACCGACCGCCCGTCCGCCTCGCGGGTCACCGCGCGTTCGACGCGGTCGTAGAGGTTGCGCGGGTCACCGGGGACGTACTCCTCCAGCCGGTCCAGGGCGAGGAGCAGCTCCGCGTACGCCTTGGGTACGGCGGTGACCAGCTCCCCGTGGACGGTCCCGCCCGGCTCCTCGACGGCGTACGGATAGCCCGGGCCGTCGTAGAGCACCGCGCCGTCGAGTCGGGCCGGCTCCTCGGCCCGGGTGCGGCCGCGCAGGAAGGCGTCGTGGTAGCGCCGGCCGGGGCGCAGGGTGCCGTAGACGAAGAACGGGAGGGTCACAGAAACGATTCTCTCTCCTCACACACCCGCACCGACGCGCTATGGACATGACATGTCATGACCTCTTAAATCTCAGTCACCATCAGCGCCGCCCCCACGCACCCAGGGCGCCTTCCCGAGGAGATCGATGAGTCGGACACGGCACATTCGAGGTTCCCGTATCGCCGCGGCCGGTGTGGCCGCCACCGCCGCCACCCTGCTGGCCACCGCACTCTCCCCCGCCGCCGGCGCGGCCGACAGACCCACCAGGAGCTCCGCGATCGAGCACGCCGCCTCGGCGCTCGTCGCGCACGCCGCGAGCCTCGGGCTGACCGCCCCGCAGGACACCAGCGTCCGGGACGTCGTCGTTGACAAGAACGGCACCCAGCACGTCCGCTACGACCGCACCTACCGCCAACTCCCCGTGCTCGGCGGCGACTTCGTTGTCCACCTGGCCTCCGACGGCGCCTACCGCGGGGCCTCGCGCGCGACCCGCTCGCCGATATCCCTGGCGAGCGTGACCCCCCGGCTGACCGCGCCGAAGGCCGCCGGCCTCGCGGTGAACGCCCTGCGCGCCGCCCACCTCGGCGAGACGCTGAAGAAGGTGCAGGCCAAGCCGCGACTCGTCGTCGACGCCCTGCACGGCACCCCCCGACTCGCCTGGCGCACCGACACGGTGGCGCAGGACTCCCTCGGCAATCCGGTCGCCCGCACGGTGCTGACCGACGCGCGCACCGGCGCGCAGATCGACGCCTGGGACAGCATCGAGACCGCGACCGGCGACGGGAAGTCGCTCTACGGCGGCACGGTCGCGCTGGAGACGACGCTGTCGGGGTCGACGTACCAGCTGAAGGACGCCACGCGCGGGAACACGTACACCGGTGACGCGGCGAACAAGACCGACCTGTGCATCTTCGGCATCTGCATCAGCCGCGCACCGGCCACCCTGTTCACCGACGCCGACAACCACTGGGGCACGGGCGCGACGGCCGACCGCTCCTCGGCCGCGGTGGACGCCCAGTACGGCACGAACGAGACCTGGGACTACTACAAGAGCGTCCACGGGCGCAACGGCATCGCGGGCGACGGCAAGGGCTCGTACAACCGCGTGCACTACGGCAGCAGCTACAACAACGCCTTCTGGGACGACAGTTGCTTCTGCATGACCTACGGTGACGGCGACGGCACGACCTTCGGGCCGCTGGTCGCCCTGGACGTGGCCGGTCACGAGATGTCCCACGGCGTCACCTCGAAGACGGCGGCCCTGACCTACTCGGGCGAGTCCGGCGGGCTCAACGAGGCGACCTCGGACATCTTCGGCACCCTGGTGGAGTGGCACGCGAACAACAGCGCGGACGCCGGTGACTACCTGATCGGCGAGAAGATCGTCCGCTCCGGCTTCGGCCGCGACGCCCTGCGCTACATGGACAAGCCCTCCAAGGACGGCAACTCGGCGGACTGCTGGAGTTCCTCGGTCGGGAACCTGGACGTCCACTACTCCTCGGGCGTCGCGAACCACTTCGCGTACCTGCTCGCCGAGGGCAGCGGCGCGAAGACGATCAACGGGGTCAGCTACAACTCCCCCACCTGCAACGGCTCGACCGTCACCGGCATCGGGCGGGACAAGCTCGGCGCCATCTGGTACCGGGCCCTGACGGTCTACATGACGTCCTCGACGAAGTACGCGGGCGCCCGGACGGCCTCACTGAACGCGGCGAAGGACCTGTACGGGACCGGCAGCGCCGAGTACAACGCGGTGGCCGCCGCCTGGAGTGCGGTCAACGTGAGCTGACGCCGGGGGCGCCCGCGGGGCACGGTTCCCCGGGTGAGTGAGCCCGCCGCTCCCGGGGCGGCCGGCCGGCCGGTGACCGGGCTCGTGGGGTCTCCCCGCGGGCCCGGTCACCCGTTCACACCCGTGCCGCACCCTCTTCGCCGCATTTCCGTGACGGGGCGTCAGTACCATCGGTGACCTGCTGAAACGAGCGCGTGAAGACCTTCGGGACCGGGTCGGTGACACCCGTTCACCACGTTTGTGACGCTCCCTCGGCAAGCGGACTCGCCCGGTGCCCCTTACCTCTGAAGGGCAGGGGCGTGACCGACTCGGCGGCACATCGGGGATGTCGCGGGTGCGCCCGGCCGAGGAGTTCGAGGGAGCACCGATGCGCCGTACGTCCCGTCTGCTGAGCGGAACCGCGCTCGCCGTCGCCGCCGCCGGGCTCGCCGTCGCGCCCGCGTACGCCGGTGACACCGACGACACCGGTGGACTGGAGATGTTCCCGTCCTCCGTGGTGCCGGGCGGCCGGGTCACCGTGGACACCGCGGCGTGCGGCGAGGGAGGCACCGCGGTGGGTGACGCGGGCGCGGTGGGCTCCGGCACCTTCCCGCTGGCGCCCGGCACGCACGGGGACGGCACGAGCGGGCAGTTCCGGGTTCCGCCGAGCGCGCAGCCGGGAACGTACGAGATCGTCGCGGTCTGCGCCCGCAGCGGCCGGCGGGTGACGGGTGACCTGGTGGTCACGCTGACGTCCCCCCGCCAGCAGGTGCATCCCCACGGCAGTGTGAAGACGGGGGTCGGCGGCGCTCTCGGCCACGACCCCGTACAGACCGCGGCAGGCGTGGCGGCTCTCGCCGTCGCCGCCGCGGGCGGTACCTGGCTCCTGCATCGCCGGGCGAGAGGCGACGGGATCTGACGGACACCCTCCGCCGTCCGTCCGCCGGTACCGCATGTCCCCTCCCCCTCCGGGTCCGACGCCCCTCGCGGCCCGGAGGGGGACCGGGGACCCGCCCAGGGGCCGGCCCGGGTCCGCCGTCCGGACCGGGCCGGGCCCCGTGAGCCCGACCTGATCCGTACGACAGACCCGAGGAGGCTCGCGTGCGCGGATTCGGCAACACCGCGATAGCCGGCGTCACCGTCGCCGCCCTGTGCTCCGCCGCGTGGCTGCTGGGCGGCGGCACCGGGGCGCATCCGCCGCCGCAGCCCTCCGCCGCGCAGGCCGGCTCCGGGCAGGACGGCGCCGGCCAGGACGGCGGCCGCACCGGGACGTACGGGCGGCTGTCGCGGACGCCCGACCTGCCCGCCCTGCCGCCGTCGGCGCCCGACCGCATCCGCATCCCGGCGATCCGCGTGGACGCCCCCCTCATGGGCCTGCGTCTCACCCGGGCCGGCAGCCTCGACGTGCCGCCGGCCGCGAAGAAGAACCTGGCCGGCTGGTACGAGGCCGGCACCACCCCCGGCGAGACCGGCACCGCGATCGTCGCCGGGCACGTCGACAACGCCGACGGACCCGCCGTCTTCTACGACCTCGGCGCCCTGAAGAAGGGCAGCACCGTCGAGGTCGACCGGCGGGACGGCAGCGTCGCGCTGTTCACCGTCGACGCGGTCGAGATGTACGAGGCGAAGAACTTCCCCGACGAGAAGGTCTACGGCGCCGCCGACCGGCCGGAGCTGCGGGTCATCACCTGCGGCGGGGGCTACTCGCGGGCCACCGGCTACGAGGGGAACGTGGTCGTGTTCGCGCACCTTACGGGCAGCCGCTGAGGCGCGACTTCACCGGCGCGCCGGACACGGGGGCGCGGCCCGCGCGTCGCGGGCGGCGCGAGACCCCGGTGGCCGCGCGTCTTGGTCGGCGCGAGGCCCGGGCGGCGCGAGGCCCGGGCGGCCGCGCGTCCTGGTCGGCCGCGA